>CAJUSQ010000041.1 GCA_910588885.1 uncultured Lachnospiraceae bacterium | reverse complement strand
CTCAACCTTCTTTCTTGGAATTCCCTATACTTGAATTATACAGGAAGCTCCTTAACTCATTTTCGTAAGAATCTCTTTGGGATTGGCGCGCACAATCGGCCAGGATGAGGCAAGAACCGCAGCCCCAATCAGCAAAATGCCAATGATCCATAGCCAAAGCAGATCGGCGGCATCTATCTGCACCTTGAGACCGGCGGCTCCCGCTGCGGCTTTGGACAGGAAAAACGCTCCTGCTTGATCTGCTATGGAAAAACTAATGGGTACGGATGCCGCAAAAGAGAGAACCGCAACGCCACAGGTTTCCGTAAAAATTTGCAGCACGATATCTGCCTTGCTTTTGCCGACGGAAAGCAATATGCCAATTTCCTTTTTGCGTCCCCGGATCCAAATAGTTAAAAGCAAAATCAATATTATAATACTTACAGTGGAAATAATAATAATACTTGTACTTACCAGCTTCTGCAGGGACTCTAAGGGCATTGCCACCACCTCATACTCCCCCGTATCCATGGTAAGCTTTAAGGTTTTTCCTTTCAGCTCCGGCAAAGCGGAGATTTTGTCATAAACATTCCGAATACTGACGGGATCTTCTGCATAGATCGTCAGCTGCTGGTAGCAGCCCCCCAGTTCCTCTTCAAACAGTGCAAAGAGAGTCGCACAATCTATATAGCCCCGGTTTGCCGGAATTTCGTCTACCGTTAAGGGAGTTTCCGAAGTCCCCTCGGTACCGTCAAAAATCCCCACAATGGTAAACTCCGTAATATCATCCGCGTCCAGGCTGTACATCTTAATCTTGGCACCGACAGACAGGCTGTTGTAATCCGCAAGCTCCTTTGAAATCAGGCAAACCCCTTTGTCCTCCGGGGTAATATGCCTGCCGTCCACTAATTTGTACCTGCCGCTTTCAAATTTCGCACATTTTTCAGAGGATAACGTCGCCGTATAGCCGGACGCTTCCCCATATTGCGTATAGTTCAGCCCAAAAGCGGCGGGGAGATATTGGAAATCAACCCCTGCCCCATAATAGCCTGCTTCCTCTTCCACATTGCAGTCCACTACTCCCTCCACTTTTCTGATTGCTTCTACCATCTCCTGTGTAATCATATCCCCATGATAAGTATAAACCGTCCCCCATTGGTTTTGCCCTTTGCTCATATTCCCTTCCGAGTCGGTTTCAAGTATGATTTTCCCGCCGATCGCATTCTGGACCTCTGCCGTTGCATCTTTCGCTGCGTCACCCACGGCAATACCGGTCAGTACAAGGGCTGCCGCAAGGGTCAGAACCAGAAACAGGATCAAACTCTTCACCCGCTGTCTTAGGCAGTATAGCCCCGCTCTTTTTAAAATACTCATTTTTCCATCCTCCTAACTCATCTTTGACAAAATTTCTTTTGGCTGCAGCCGGATCATCATAATGGACGATACGCAAGTGGAAGCCATAATTACGGCTATCTGGCATGTATATAGAAGCAAGGTTTCCAGGAGCCCCGGCTTCAGGATCGTTTCGATTGGGCTGATTCCGTTCTTTCCTGATATAATTGCTTCATCCCTTAACAAATTCGGCTGCAATCCCCCAAACAGGCTGTGTTCCAAAAAATCTGCGGCAGGAAGCGAAACAAGATAGGAGAAAACCAGCGCAATCAGGGCTACGGACAACACTTCCAGCAGGAATCCCGCCATAATCCGGCCTTTGGAAATTCCTGCCGCCAGCAAAATACCGGCTTCCTGCATCCGTCCCCGCATACGCATAGTGAGCAGCAGGGTTAAAAACGCCGTTCCGGCAACCGATCCAAACGCCAGCAGAAGCTTCACCAAATCCCCCAGGGAAGCTAAGCGGTCGGCGATTTTGGAGTATTGAAAATCGTTGGTCCGGATAAAATGTGTTGTCCAGTCAATGGATTGCAGCTGCAGCACATTTCGGGTAACAGCGTTAAGCCTGGAAGGATCCGTAATGTAGAAGTCCACCTCTCCCGTGTAAACATCCGTTTCACTCTCCTTCAGCCCGTCCAAAACATCAAGGCTCGCATAGATCTTGTTCGCAGCAATTCCCGCCGTTGGCTTACCGGAGGCGTCTTCCTCATCCCGCTCATAAATTCCCGCGATCTCAACCTGGACATACCTGGTTTTGACGGCTATTTCATCAATGTACCTGCCCTCCGCTTCCCCCAGTTTGGCATGGGTCAATGTCACCCGGTCGCCGACCGACAGACCATTGGCTTCTGCCAGCTGCCCGCTTAGGAGAATTTTGCCTTCATCCCCGTCGGTGATATGCTTCCCTTCCGCCAAAACGGCTGTTTCCTCGGCAAAATCAGGGGCAATTGCGGAAAACCGAAGCGCCGTCACTTTTCCCATATTATTCTCTTCGGTGTGTTTATCGCCTGGTATAAACGCTATCGCATCACTTTTGGCAAAGCCGTAATTTATGGGATTGCAGTATTTAATATCACCTGTTCCCATAATTTTTTCTGTTTCTTGTTTTGTAATATGGATATCGTTTTCTTTTACTTCCATTTCCCCCTTGTCATTCATCGACACCTGGGTATATGCCCTTATGTAAAAAGCCGCTCCCAGGGAGGTCCGGATCTCTCTTGCTAATTTTTTCGATCCGTTTAAGACGCCAAAGCATAAAATCAGAAAAACCGCAATTACGAATACTACCAAAAACAGGCTTATCGTTTTTCCTTTTTTGCGCAATATATAAAGCATTGCTCTCTGTGTCACATTCATCTAAGCACTTCTCTCCTTTCTGCCGTTTATCCTACCGCCCTTTCATTTGTTTTTGATTTGGGTTTCATAAGATTTTCATTGGGCTTTCAAAAAAGCTGCCGGCAAACGCCGACAGCTTTTCAATCGAAAACTACTTTTTATTTTGTTCCAGAATAAAGGCCACGCCTTGCTCCGTATTTTTGATACGGCAGGCCATCCCATGGAGGTCGAAAATGGTTTTGACAATATACAACCCCAGGCCGCTTCCTCCGGTGGCCTTATTCCTTGATTTGTCCGCCCGGTAAAAGGGTGTGAAGAGATACGCCAGATCTTCCTTTGGGATATGCGTCCCGGTATTTTCAATCACAAGGATATCCCCGGTTTTGCCGGGCTGCAAAGTAATGAAAACCTGGGCTCCGCAGGGGGAATGCCGGAGGGCGTTTCCAATGATATTGGACAATGCTTTCTCCCAAAGATTCGGGTGAAGCAGCAGCGTACAATCCGTATGGAACTTCCGGTGAATTTGGATATCCTTATCCCGTGCAAGAGGTAAAACAGCCTGAACCATTTGATTGATCGTCTGTTCCAGGGAAACCTCCTGCAAGGCGCCCGCAATATCCATGGTTTCCATTTTAGAAAGGGCGATAATCTCTTTGACGAGATGCTCGATATCTTCCGTGGCTTTTAATGCTTCCGGCAGATATTTCTTATGATTCTGATAATCGCCGTATCCTAAAATCATATTTTCGATCTGCCCCTTTAAAATGGTCAGCGGGGTTTTCAGTTCATGGGATACGGCTGCAAAAAAATTCCTGCGCTGCTCTTCCAGCGCTTTGCATTTTTCCATATCGTCCGTCAGCTGATGATTGGCCGCTTGCAGTTCTTCCATTGCCTTCTGCAGCCGGCCCGCCATCGTATTCAGGCTGGATGCAAGTACACCGATTTCGTCACCGCTTTTAATATCACATTTCCAGGTCGGATCCAGGAATGTCATCTGCCTGGAAATACGGCTGATTTCCGCAATGGGCGACACGATTACCTTGCTGCAGATCAGGGCGCTGACCGACGACAGCAATAGGATAATGGCAAAGAGAACCGGAAGAAAGCGTACCATGAGATTTAAAATTGTATCCGCCGTCTGCGACAGGGAAGAGATTAACAGCGTATATTCCGTACTGCGGTCCGAAAAAGAAACCGTCGTCGTAACGCTTGACGTTGCAACCACCATGGCTTCCATTTCTATTTTCCCAAAGCTCACGGTCTCCTGTTCTATTTCCCCAAGGCTCACGGCATCCTGTTCTATTTCCCCAAGGTTCACGGTCTCTTGTTCATCACTTAAGATTGCCGCCGCATTATTTTGGATGCAGAAATTGTTGATTTCCTTTACGGCATCCTCATAGCACATAAGCTGTAATTTTGAAACCAGGATCTCTATGTTGAAATCCAGCTGCCGGTCCGACACAACCTGATATTGCCTGGGCAGCACCGTCAGCAGGATTCCATAAATCACCACGCTGCAAATTGTAAGGGCAAAAAACACCCACAAAAACACCTTCGCGCTTAAGCTATTTCTAATTTTCTTTCGCAATCCTGTATCCTACCCCTCTGACGGTCTCAATATAATCTACATTTAATTTTTTCCGCAAATTCATAATGTGAAAATTCACGCCTTTTTCCTCTCCCGCAAAGTCATAGCCCCACACCCGGTTCAGCAAATCATCCCTGGTAAAAACCCGGCCCTTATTTTTCAGAAGCAGGGACAGGATTTCAAATTCCAGGTGGGTAAGGGATACTTCGGTCCCGGAAACCGTAACCCGGCGCTCCGGTTCGTTCAGGGTCATTTCCTGATAGCGGATCGTTTCCGACACCGGCTCCCGGGAGGCCCGCCGCAAAAGGGCTTCCACACGCTTTAAGACGAGCCGGATCGAAAAAGGCTTGGTAATATAGTCGTCCGCCAGCTTGTCAAAGCCCTTGATCTGGGCGTCCTCCGTATCAAGGGCCGTCAAAAGGATAATCGGTATCTGCGATTCCTGCCGTATCATTTCACATACGGTATACCCGTCGATTTTAGGTAACATGATATCCAGTAAAACAAGATCGAACTCTTGTTCGCGAAATGCATTGATCCCTGCCAGTCCGTCCGATGCAGCCGTGACTTCATATCCTTCAAAAGAAAGGGGTTCCGACAATATTTTTTGGATTGCCGTCTCGTCCTCAATGATTAATATTCTTTTATCCATCTGCAAACCTCCGGCCTTTATAATAGCAGGTATTTATTTGTTTTTGATTAGGATTTCTTTAATATTTCGTGTCTTCCCGTCCGCAGAAGGCATCCACCGGGCTCTTCCCTTTGAAGGGGCTTCTGCCCATCAGCTTCTCCACTACGGCTTCTATGACATACTCCGAATTGCAGTAGCCGTTGATATAGGTGGGAATCATGGGCGCATCCAGCAGATGATAGGGATTTCCCACACTGACAAACAGCGTCGGGACTTCCTTTACAAACCAGGGCATATTGTTGCCCTGCCCGAAAAGGGTGTACCAGTTCAGCCTGGAAACCGTCTGGTTGCTGGCAGTTTCTATATTTCCGATATAGCATATCAAATCGTATTTTTGCTTCAATTCCTCCACGGTATCGAAGGGCTTTGAAAAATCCTCCGGCACATATTTGATTACCGTAAAGCCTTCTTTGGTCAAACGGGAGGCAAAGTCTTCATAGACCCGGTCATTGGAGGGGAAATCCCCCATGATTTCCAAAAGCACCCGGTTCTGTTTTTTTGCATCCAACGGCAGCAAATGCTGGGTATCCTTTACCAGGGTCACGCCTGCGTCCGCACATTCCCTGGCCCAGGTATCATGCTCTTCGCATTTCAGGCAGCTTAAAGCCTCAGGGCCGGGAACAAGCGTCCCTTCTTTTTGCTTTTCCAAAAGTCCCAGGGCGGCTTTTACCGCCAGAATCCGGAGCACCGCTTCCTCTAACCGCTGCTTGGAAAGGATCCCCCGTTCCAGGCCCTCCATCATATAGCCGAAATCCTCCGCAAAGTCCTTGTTAAACAAAAACATGTCGCAGCCGTTTTCAATGGCGGTAGGAACGGCCGTCCTTCGGTCCATAGCCGAGCAGAATCCCACCATCGGGGTGGCGTCCGTGCAAATCAGGCCCTCAAAGCCCAGCTTCTCCCGCAGCAGCTTCTGCAACAGGTTTTTGGAAAGGGTGGCCGGAACCAGCTTTTTCACGGGTTCTTTTTCAAAGTACTCCTCGTAGGCAGGCATGGCGATGTGGCCCGCCATGATTGTCAGCGTCCCCGCCTGAATCAGGCTTTTGTAAATTTCTCCGTAGGTGCTGTCCCATTCGCTGCAGCTTAAGGAATTAACGCTGGTTAAAAGGTGCTGATCCCGCTCGTCTACCCCGTCTCCCGGGAAATGCTTGACGGCCGTCGCCACCCCTTCTTCCTTCGCGCCTTTTAAATAAGCGGCTCCCATGGCCTTTACCAGATCCGGATCGTTTCCGTAAGTCCGCACATTGGTAATGGGGTTTCGGAAATTGTAATCAATATCCACCACCGGGGCAAAGGCCCAGTTGACGCCTACCGCAGCGCCTTCCCGGCAGGCCACCTTCCCCAGCTGATAGGCCCGCTCCACCTCTCCGGTTGCCGCCGCCAGCATCTGCCTGCCATAGGTGGTCCCTTCCAGGGCAGACCCGGTCCCGCCGGATTCCAGGTTCGATGCCAGAAGCAGCGGGATCTTTGCATTTTCCTGAAGAATCCTGTGATTCTGCTGAATCTCCGCGCCAGCGCCTTCCCGGTAGAGGGCGCCTCCGATGTGTTTATTCTGCACCCAATCCTTCAGCTCCTCTTCGTCGTTGGAAAAAATAATCGGGCAGAACAGCTGGCCCACTTTTTCCTCCAGGGTCATGTTCCGGTAAGTGTCCTCCACCCATTCGATTTGGGGGTCCGTTAAATAAAAAGGTGATTTCTTATAGGGTATCATAGTATGCTCCTTTCCGAATCCAAGGCTTTTTTCCTGATTTCGCCGTGTGCTTTTCTTTATCATAGTTTATCATGATCCCGGAGCTGTTTGAACGGCGTTTTTTGGCTTTTTTCGTGAAAAATTTATCAGACTTACCGGGAGATTATCGGAAAAGTTTTTGGAAAGTGCAATTTTTTACCTGGAAACGCCTATAAAAAAACAATTTTTTACCTATTTTAAGTTTCTTACTGTCTTTCTTTTTGATTTATGCTATACTGTACTGAGACATCCCACCTCTTGGAAAGGAGCTTTCATGTACGATTCTACTTATGAAATGACTGATTTCGACAATCATTCCCCGGTTCGTTTTTTTATACACACCATCGGCTCCGTGCCGCTGCACTGGCACCAGTGCCTGGAGCTTCTTTATATTTCCGACGGAACCGTCACCGTTACGGTGAAAAATACTTCCTTCCGGCTGAAGGAAGACGACCTGATTTTATTTCACCCTTATGAAGTCCATGCCCTCACGGCCAGCCACTGTGTAATCGCCGCATTCCAAATTCAGCTGAATTTGTTTGACAAGCACGTCCTTCCTCCTTCCCTGCGTTTTGACTGCTGCAGCGTTTCGGACGGCCGGCCGGAGCGGTTTGACGCCTTAAAGCATCTTCTGGCCGCTTTGATCCAGGCCAATACGGAACCGGATCCCTGTACGCCCATTTTGAATAAATCCCTTTCCTATGCCCTGCTCCATGAGCTGGTTTCCTCCTTCGGCGTGGAGGAATATGTGGAGGAATCCGACCATTCCCAGACCTTGTCCCGGATGGAGGAAATTCTTGATTTTATCAACGCAAATTATGCCCGGAAGCTTTCCCTGGCCCTGCTGGCAGAGGAATTTTTTCTGACAGTCCCCTACCTGTCCCGTATTTTCAAAAAATACATCGGCATCAATTTCAGCGAATATCTGACAAAGCTGCGGCTGGCCCACGGGGTCAATGATTTGCTGGAAACAGAAGCTTCCATTGAGCAGATCGCGGAGCAGAACGGCTTTCCCAACAGCCGCTCCTTCGTAACCGCTTTCAAGGAGGAATACGCCATGCTGCCCAGCGTCTACCGCCGGGAGCAGAAGCAGCCCCAGCGCCTGCTGCCCCAAAAATCCGCCCGGGAAGTCTCCAACTATATCCTGTTTGAGCAGCACAACTACCTGGGCCGGCTGGCGGAATACCTGGACCTGCCCGGAACGGCCCCGGCCCAAAACGGCCCCGGCCTGCAAAAAATCGACGCGGCTCCCATAAATATCAACCAAAAGGGCACTCCTTTGCGGCACACCTTCCGTACCTTCACCTCCATCGGAAAGGCCAAGCAGCTTCTGTTTGCCCAAAACCAGGAAATGCTGAAATGCCTGCAGGCGGATATCGGGTTTCGCTACATCAAATTCCATGGCCTTTTGGACGACGACATGATGGTGTATTCCGAAGGGCCGGACGGCTCCATGGAGCTGTCCTTTGCCTATCTTGACATGGCCTTCGATTTCCTTCTTTCCATCCGCTTCAAGCCCCTGGTGGAGCTGTCCTTTATGCCAAAGGCCCTGGCCAAAACGCCGGAGCGTACCTTGTTTTTCCGGGAATCCATCATCAGCCTGCCCAAGGACCTTTCCCGCTGGGAAGCCCTGATCCTTGCACTTTTGCGCCATTTCGAGGCCCGGTACGGCCGTAAGGAAATGGAAAGCTGGCTGTTCTGCCTGTGGAACGAGCCGGATTCTCCCTCCACTATGTTCGGCTTCGAAGACGCGGAAGCTTTTTTTTCCTTTTACAAAGCTACCTACGACACCGTGAAAGGCTTTGATTCGAACATATGTTTTGGTTCCCCTTCCATGCTCTACGACACCCTGGTAAACGGTGAATGGCTGCCCCGGTTTATGGATTTTGCAAATACCCAAAACTGCCCGCCGGATTTTTTGCATTTTCATTTTTACCCGATCAGCCTGGAATCCGCCTCCATTCCCAATCTGCCCCAGCATGAGCACCTGATTCTGGACCGGAACGAGAATCTGTTACGGGATACCATTTCCCGGATCCGTAAAAATATCCGGGCCCGGGGCCTTTTTGTTCCCCGTCTGTATCTGACCGAATGGAATTCCTCGGTTTCCCACCGGGACCTTCTGAACGACACGGCTTTTAAGGCGGCTTACATTGTAAAGAATATCCTGGAAAACTACGACCGCCTGGACAGCTTCGGCTACTGGCTGTCCACCGACCTGCTGGAGGAGGTCAAAATTTCCAACCAGGTCTTTCACGGAGGGCTCGGGCTTTTTACCTATAACGGCATTAAAAAAGCCGCTTACTACGGCTTTTCCCTGCTGGCCCGGCTGGGGGATGCCATGCTTGGCCGGGGAAACGGCTATTTTGTCACCAAGGGCAGGGACGGAGTGCAAATTCTCCTGTACAACTACCAGCACTATTCCTCCCTTTACGCCTCGGGAGAGCTTTTTGACATGACCTTTACCAACCGCTACACGCCCTTTTTAAACGGAAAAATAAAAAAATTCACGATCCCTCTGACCGGCCTTACGGACGGGCCCTGGACTGTAACCGAAACCATTGTGAACCGGGAATCCGGCAGCTCCTTTGACAACTGGGTGGCGTTCGGGGCCCTCCCTTTGAAAACGGAACGGGAGATCGACTATCTCAAGTCCATCTCCCTTCCCAAAATTCTCAAACGGCAGATTACCGTGGCCGACCATATGTTTCCCATTACCGCAGAGCTTGCGCCCCATGAAGTCCGGCTGGTGGAGTTAACACCCGGCCCGGCATAACCTTAGCCCCATCTGCCCCGGTTTTTTGCCGGGCGGGACACTTACAGATCCATGATCCGCTCCGGCAGCTGGTCCGGTTGTATGAAAAATTCCTTCAAAGCCGCATCGGCCTTTTCCGCTTCTTCCAAAGAAACCGGGCACATCGGGTCCTTTGCCATCTCTATCAGGCTCTTATCCGCAAACATCTCAAGGGGTATCGCGGAAAGGCCGGGGACCTGCCGAACCAGCAGCTCTTTCAGCTCCGGCCGGACCAGCAGCTCCGACAATTTCTGATCCGCCCCATAACGGCGCCGATAAGGGACCGTGGGCCGGTAACAAATCTCATACGTTCCGGCGGGCACACGGCTCACCACCTGGTCCCCTTCCTGCCGGGCTTCTTTGATAAAAATTTCACGATCACAGGAGAGGTCGGAGCACTTAGCATCCGGCAGCACGATCCTGGCTTTTGCCCCAAAGGGCACCACAAAACGGAATTTCAAATTCTCCCCTTCGATCGCCCAGCTGCTTTCATAGGTTCCGGCCGGAGATGCCAGGCGGCACTTCACATGGGACATACGGTAATCCGGCAGGGGCGCAAGCAGCGCTTCCCGAAAGCCCGGCGCTTCCGGCAGGGGACGGATGCCTGCCACATAGCGGTACAGCCACTCCACCACGGAACCGTAGGCATAATGATTCAGGGAATTCATGCCCTCCGGGTTCATGGTACCGTCCGGCAGCACCGAATTCCACCGCTCCCAAATGGTGGTAGCCCCCATCCGCACCGGGTACAGCCAGCTTGGACAGTCTTCGTTTAAAAGCAGCCGGAAGGCCATTTCATGGGCTCCGTATTCCGACAATACCTGGCACAGATACGGCGTCCCCACAAATCCGGTTTTCAAATAGCCCCGGTCTTTTTGAAGCCTTGCCAAAAGATCTGACGCAATCCGCTGCCGAAATTCTTTCGGACAGAGGCCGAAGGCCAGGGCCAGCACATATCCGGTCTGGGTCGTCAATGCCAGCCTTCCGGTTTTCGTAAAATACTCGTCCCGGATGGCCTCTTTCACCTGTCCGGCCCGTTCAAAATATTCCTCCGCTTCCGGTTTTCCCAAAACCTCAGCCGCCTTTGCCGTCAGCAGGGTGGACAGATAGTAATAGCAGGAGGCCACATAAAAGGGTTCGGTGGCCCCGGTAGGTAGGGAAGGATCGTCCCCGTCCAGGGCCAGCCAGTCTCCGAAGTGGAACCCGGTATTCCACAGCCGTTTCCCTCCGTTTTGCTCATCCTGCCGGAATATGTAATCCGCCCACATTTTCATGGAAGGATACTGCTGCTCTAACATCGACACGTCTCCGGAATGAAGATACAAATTCCAGGGAATGATCGTAGCCGCATCCGCCCAGGCTGCGGAACCGCCCGGGCCCATATGAATGGAGGGAACCACCATCGGCACACAGCCCTCATACTTTTCCTGCTCCTTTGCCATATCGTAGCCGTATTTGGAAAAAAAGGCAAACACGTCCATCTGATACGCCGCCGTTCCGGAAAATACCTGGGCATCCCCGGTCCAGCCCATACGCTCATCCCGCTGGGGACAGTCGGTGGGTACTTCCACAAAGTTGCCCTTCTGCCCCCACAGGGCATTCTGGATCAGGCGGTTTACCAGCTCGTTGCTGGTGGACAAGCTTCCGATGGTATCCATATCCGAATAGACCACTTCACCCCAAAAATCTTCCGCGGAAAGGTCTTGGGCATACCCTTCTATTTTCACATAACGGAACCCGTAATAGGTAAAATGAGGCCGTACCACCCGCTCCTTCCCATCTGAAATATACGTAAACTCCGCCTTTGCAGAACGTAAGTTCTCTCTGTAAAAATTCCCGTTCTGCAGGATTTCCCCATACTGGAAATGCAGCCGCACCCCGGCGGGCTCCCGGCAGGAAAAGGCCAGCCATCCCGCCATATTCTGGCCCAGGTCCAAAACCGTTTCCCCGGCCGGCGTGCGGAGGATGCGCTTTGGCTTTATCGTCTCCTTGATGCGAACCGGCAGGCTTCGGCGGGGAGACAGCTTTTTGGCATCAAAGGAAAGCGCCGTTACCTCTCCGGCGGCAGATCCTTCTTCCTCCGCGAATTCCCCGGTCCGGTCCTGTACTTCTCCATGATAAAGTTCGGAGTAACGCACCGGGCCGACCCCGGCCTTCCAGCTTTCATCGGTGCAGATATTTTCCGCGCTTCCATCCGTATAGCGGATATCCACATCACAAAGTACTGCCTTCTTCTCCCCATAGATCTGATTCTGGCCCGCAAATCCGAAGTAACCGCTGTACCAGCCGGGCGCCACGGCCAACGTAATGACATTTTCCCCCTCCTTCAACAGCCCTGTTACGTCATAGGTCTGATACTGCAGCCAGGAGTCGTAATCATTGCTGCCGGGAGCAAGATATTCCTCCCCGGCCTTTTTCCCGTTGATCAAAAGCTCATATACCCCCAGCGCCGCGGCATAGGCCCGGGCCTGTTCCACCGGCTTTTTCAGGGTAACCTTTTTTGTAAAATAATCCACGTCATGGCCGGACTTTGCCCCGATCATCCGGCCCTGCAATGCGTCCGGAGCCTTTGCCGTTTCAAAAAAAGCGGTCTCGCTCTCCCCTGCGTCCCCGTCGTCGGCAACTGCAAATACCTTCCAATAATAGCGGCAGGCAGGCTCCGGCTCCAGGGGCAGCTTAAATGCGACACTGTCAATTTCCGCCTGCATCCCGGTATCGTATACCACTTCTTCAAACGCCTCATCCTTTGCTACCAGGATCCGTGCCTCTTTTTGGAAGCTTCCGGTGCTTTGGGCTACCACATAGGACAGCACCGGATTGTCCATAGCAAAGCCCACCGGGTTCGTGATATGGTTTGTTTTCAAATTTATAATGTTCATAAAGAGACTCTCCTTTCCTCCATCAACTGCATCAAAACTACCGCATACATCTCATGTCCGGTTACGGTAGGATGATTCAGCTCATTGGACAACAGCTCTTTTAGGGGATAACCGGCCGCCTGATAAGCTTCCCATACTTTATAAGTATCGGCCAGGCATACTTCCTCCGATTCTGCCATGCCCCGGATGACCTCCACCCGTTCCTCCAGGGCGGAACGCTTGTTGTCAAAGGACGACGGCAGCACCATATTCGGCGTCATCAGCACAATGTCCCCCTTTGTCTCTTCCTTCAACGCTTTTACTACCTGGACAAGCACCCTTCGGTAATCCTCGGTATCTCCCTGTTCCTCGCCCCAGTTCAAAGAACCGTTAATCAAAATCAAATCCGGCTGGTATCGAATCACATCCCGGTACAGCCGCTTCTGCATGCCGCAAATACTGTCTCCGGCAATGCCGGAATTGATGGTACTGACCGAGGTCTGCTGATATTTTTCGATCAACTTCAACCGGAATTTCTCCAAATAACATTCCCTGGCATCGGTAATCTCCAGCGCATCCTGTTCCTCTAACAGCCCCGCATCCACTTTTCGAAACAATTCCTCCCGATTTCCGGTATATTCAAAATGACCCGCCGTTACACTGTCTCCCAGAGCTGCGACCACCGGATTTTTCCGATCCAAACCGTCCTCCGACGGCCCATATGGGCTGATCCGGTCAATGATCCCCCGGTTCTGCCGCATCACCTTCCAAAACCGCAGCGGCCGCCGCTCCCCCGCTGCTTCCACTTCCCGGGCCAGCCGAAGGGCTTCCTTCTCATACGGTTTTGCTGTCCTGACAACTGTTTTCATCCGTTTCCTCCTGTCTTATGTCCGGCAGCCCAAAGCTGCCGTATCTCTTTTACGATGCTCCATTGTAGCTTCCGCTCTGTCCGGAAGACGCTGCATCCAACGCCTATTATCCCTATTGTACCTGCTTTTTTGAATTTTTCCATTGTATATTCTATTTATTTTATTGACTATTTTTAAGTTTTTTATTATACTTTGAATATTAAATTGATTTTTTTTAATTTGAATTGAAAAGGAGATTGGAAATGAACCGTTCTGAAATCTGCCAAAAGCTGCTGACTTTGGATGCAGAAGAACTCTATTATAAAGAATGCAAAGAAAATGGCAGACAGCCCCGGAACCTGTATCCCGTAGAAGCCTCTGTCCAATTGACCGAGGCCATGTTTTTTCCGGCCAATACCAAGCAGAATATTTTTGTGCTGAAGCATAAGTGCTACAGCCCCTCCGTGACCCACAGCCATGATTTTTTTGAAATTTTCTATGTGCTCCGGGGACAGAGCCATCATGAAATCGGCGGAAAAAGCTCCCGGATGCAGGAAGGCGACCTCTGCATGATTCCTCCGAAAACCATGCATTACATCCATGTGGACGACGACAGCGCCATTTTGGATATTCTGATCCGCCCTTCGGCGTTTGAGCGGGTTTTTTCCAGCCTGCTGAATGACGGCAATATCCTCTCCGCCTTTTTCGTGGGGAATACGTATACCGCCGGGGCCAACGATTATATTATCTTCCATACCGGAGCGGACGAACCCCTGAAAAACCTGATTTTAGATATGTACCGGGAATGTGAAAACAAGGAAAGCTATTTCGAACTTCTGCTGGACAGCCAGCTTTCCATGCTCTTCGGCCTGCTGCTGCGGAACCACGAACACGCCTGCGAGCTTCCGCCTTTTCAAAACCGCACCGATTCCCAGATTTTCGGCATGGTCCAGTACCTGCACCAGCATTATTCGGACATTTCCCTGAAAAAACTGGCGGCCCGGTTCCATTATACCCCGGAATACACCAGCAAGCTCATCCACGACACCACCGGACGCACCTTTTCCTGCCTGCTTACTCAAATCCGCATGGAACGGGCCTTAAGGCTTTTGGCCAACACCTCCCTGACCGTCACGGACATCGGCCAGCAGATCGGATATTCCACCCCGGAGCATTTTATCCGGACTTTTAAAAAAACCTTCCATAAAACGCCCAACGAATACCGGAAGCGCCTGCCCGACCCCTGGGGGCCGGAAGCCTATTCTTCCGGAGGATCAGCGGAACCGTAATTTTTTCACGGTTCTGCCTGCACCGTAAGCTCCAGCGTCCCGCCAATTTCCCACACTTCATGAAGTACCGGACGCTCCGCAAATTTTTCATTGGGAAAATACATCAAATACCCTTGCCGCCCGTCATAGGTTTCCAGCACCATCCCATGGCCGCCGTTGCCCGGATACAAATAGTAATTTCCCCTGCTCTTCATTATATAGGGGTCCCTGATATTCATTTCCGAAAACTTCATATCTGCTCCTTTCCCGGTTTTACCTTCCCGTTCCATTTTTATTCTTTTGTTTTTCAATTTTTCCATTCCTTCTGTTTTTCAATTATAGCAAAACCGACCGGAAAAAAATAGAATAACCCTGACTTTTCTTTTGTATGATTTTGCATGTAAACTATCATTTGCGGATATACTAATCCCGCACCGAATCAACCAGCGATGATGCCAAACGCACCATCCATCCAAAAAGAGAGGGATTTTAAAATGGAACAGAAATTTTATCTATGCGAGCATTGCGGAAATATTGCGGTCATGATCATGGATGCCGGCGTTCCGATCGAATGCTGCGGCCAGGAGCTGAAAGAGCTGAAACCCGGCACAACGGATGCCGCAACGGAAAAGCATGTTCCCGTTTATACCGTAGAAGGCAATCTGGTAAAAGTCACCGTAGGCTCCACAGAGCATCCGATGCAGCCCGAGCACTATATTTCCTGGATCTCCTTGCAGACCAAACAGGGGCATCAGCTGAAATCCTTAAAACCCGGGGAATCGCCCTCGGTATGCTTTGCCCTTTGTGACGGCGATACGGTGGAAGCCGTCTATGCCTACTGCAATCTCCACAGCCTCTGGAAGGCATAAAAAAACTGCGGCATTTTTGCCGCAGTTTTTTATGCAAACTTCTGCCAATATCCCATCACAAAAATAATCAGCACAATGACCGGAAGCACATAGGATACATACAGCCTGGACCATTTCGGGAATTTCAGCCCGGCCCCGGCGTCGGCCTCCTCGGTAAATTTTTTCCAGCCCCAGCCATATCGGCTGGTACAAAACAGCAGGTAAATCAAGCTTCCGATGGGAAGCAGGTTATTGGATATCACAAAATCCTCCAGATCCTGGACGGTACTGCCCGCTCCCATGGGCTGGATAAAATTCCAGATATTGAAGCCCAGGGCACAGGGAAGGCTAAGTATGGCAATCCCAATGCCGTTGATCAGGGAAGCCTTCTTCCGGTCAAGGCCCCACAAATCCTTGGAAAAGCTGATGATATTTTCAAACACCGCAATAATCGTAGATAAGGCCGCAAAGCTCATAAACACGAAAAACAGAACGCCCCACAGCCTGCCCGCCGACATCTGATTGAAAATATTCGGAAGTGTAACAAAAACCAGCCCCGGCCCCTCTCCCGGATTCACACCAAAGGCGAAGCAGGCCGGAAAGATAATCAATCCTGCCAAAAATGCCACCACCGTATCCAATACGCAGATATGTACGGCTTCCCCGGTCAGGCTCCTGGATCTGCCGATATAGCTTCCGAATATGGCCATGGCACCGATTCCCAGGCTTAAGGTAAAAAATGCCTGTCCCATAGCCGCAAAAATCACTTCTCCGGCGCCGCTTTCCGCTATTTTACCGAAATCCGGAATCAAGTAGAAGGCAAGGCCCTCACCGGCTCCCTGCAGCGTCACGCTGCGGACACACAGGATCAGCAGGATTACGAACAATAAGCTCATCATCCACTTGGTAATCCGCTCCACGCCCTTCTTCAGTCCCATGCTGCAAACCAGAAAGCCCAGCAGGACTACGATCACCATACCGCCTGTCATGCTGCCCGGAGATGCCAGGGTTTCATTGAAAATACCGCCAATCTCCTCTACGGTTTTCCCGGAAAATTCTCCGAACACCATCTTTTTCACATAGATCAGCATCCAGCCGCCCACCGTCGTATAGAACATCATCAGCAAATAGTTCCCGGCAATGGCCAGATAGCTGCCAAAATGCCATTTGCTTCCCTTCGGCTCCAGTACATGAAAGCTTTTCGCCGCCGAACGCTGGCTGGCCCGGCCCACCGAAAGCTCCATTACCATAATCGGCAAACCCAGAATCGCCAGAAATACCAAATAAATCAAAACAAAGGCGGCTCCTCCGTACTTTCCGACAATATAAGGAAACCGCCATACATTTCCAAGTCCCACCGCACATCCCACGGATATCAAAATAAACCCGATACGGGATGAAAATTTTTCACGCTGCTCCATCTCTTATCCTCCCATGTTTTCTGTCCGCTCCCCGTTTTCCGGCGCGGCATCATATTTTAACATTGTACCACAGAATCGGATAAAAGGAAACCCTATTGAAGTCAGATCATGGGAACTGATCGTGGAAACCGGATGAAGTATACCTCTTTCCTATCGCTTTTGTCGGATAAGCTCTGCCAAAGCAAGCATTAGGGTAATTGCCGGCTGCCTCCCACAGCTTTTTCAAATGCTGCTCCAAGAAAGCCCTTGAACAGAGGATGCGGTTTATTCGGCCGGCTCTTAAACTCAGGGTGATATTGTACGCCCACATGAAATGGACGGCCGCTAAGCTCTACTGCTTCCACAAGCCTGCCGTCAGGGGAGGTTCCGCTGACGGTAAGCCCTGTTTTTTCTAAAGCTTCACGGTAATCATTGTTAAACTCATAACGATGTCTGTGCCGCTCACTAATTTCCGTAGCATCATAGCAGCGTCCCATTGTTGTACCTTTCTTAATACTACAGGGATAAGCGCCGAGTCGGAGGGATCCGCCCTTGTCAATGTCATCGCTTTGTCCCGGCATAAAATCAATTACCTTATGTACGCAAAATTCATCAAATTCTCCGGAATTGGCATCCTTAATGCCGAGAACACTTCTCGCATATTCAATAACGGCAATCTGCATACCGAGACAGATGCCGAAATACGGAATTTCCTTCTCCCTTGCATACCCTGCCGCAAGAATCATCCCTTCGATGCCGCGTCTGCCGAAGCCGCCCGGAACAAGAATTCCATCCAGCCCCGCAAGTTTTTCTTCAACATTGCCTGCTGTAATTTCTTCTGAATCCATCCAACGAATGCGGATATGCGTATTGTGGAAATATCCTGCATGGAAAAGCGCTTCCGTAACCGAAAGATACGCATCGTGTAATCCCACATATTTGCCGACAAGCCCGATATTCACATCATAAGGTCTTGCTTTAATACGCTCCACCATTGTTGTCCATTCCGTAAGTTCAGGAGCAGGCGTTTCTATCCCGAGTTCACGGCAGACAACGGCGGAGAAATCCGACTTTTCAAGCATCAGCGGCGCTTCGTAAAGATTCGGTAAAGTAACGTTCTCGATGACACAGTCCGGCTTTACATTACAGAACATGGATATCTTTTTGAAAATAGACTCTTCCAGAGGCTCATCACAGCGAAGTACCACAATATTCGGATTGATGCCCATACCTTGCAGCTCTTTCACCGAATGTTGTGTCGGTTTCGACTTATGTTCATCGGAGCCGCGCAGAAAAGGAACCAATGTTACATGAATAAAAAGACTGTTCTCTCTGCCGACCTCAAGAGAGATTTGCCTTACTGCTTCTATAAAAGGCTGAGACTCAATATCTCCTATGGTACCGCCAACTTCGGTGATCACCACATCAGCATTTGTTTTCTTTCCCACACGATAAACAAACTCTTTGATCACGTTTGTAATATGCGGAATAACCTGCACGGTGGATCCGAGGTATTCGCCGCGCCGTTCCTTGTTCAGCACATTCCAATAAACCTTTCCGGTAGTCAGATTAGAATATTTGTTCAAATCTTCATCAATAAAACGCTCATAATGCCCGAGGTCAAGGTCAGTTTCGGCTCCGTCCTCGGTTACATATACTTCTCCATGCTGATAAGGACTCATTGTTCCGGGATCCACATTGATATAAGGATCAAGCTTTTGCGCCGCTACCTTCAGCCCGCGTGCTTTCAGCAATCTTCCCAAGGAAGCTGCGGTGATGCCTTTCCCGAGACCCGATACAACGCCTCCCGTAACAAATATATATTTCGTCATTTTATGCACTCCTTCTCTCCCATTCCACTGTTTCCGGCAGTTTGAAAGGATACGTTTATTGCACGCTGAAAAGCAAATCAGCATACGTGGGATAAGGCCAATAGCTTTTAGCGGTTAAGGTTTCAGCCTCATCACAGGCCACCCTTAATTCACTCATCTTAATAAGGACCTGATCCCGAACCAGAGCAGCTTCAGCGCCGATATCTTCGGCGGCCGTAAGCGACAAAACCGAACTTTCCACAGCAGCCACGGCGTTATAGATCCTGTCTGTTAAGACGGAAAGTTTCCGAACAAGCTCTGTTTCATAACTGCATGGCAAAGCAGAATCCAAAGCTTTCTTTGCCGCCGATGTCTTTGCAAGTTCTAATACAAAGGCGCTAACAGCAGGCACAATCTGCGTTTTTGCCATATCGGCCATTGTATTTGCTTCAATGACAATCGTTTTACAGTAATTTTCAAGAGTGATTTCATATCTTGATTTCATTTCCGCTTCTGTATATACGCCATGAGAAGTCAGCATATCCACATTCTTCTTATCAAGAATATGCGGCACGGCATCGGCAGTAGTCCGATAGTTGAGAAGCCCGCGTTTTTCCGCTGCCTCCCTGATCCAGCTTTCATCATAGCCGTTTCCGTTGAAAATGATATGCTTATGATCTTTTATTGTTTTTGCTATCATTTCATGAAGTGCCGTTTCAAAATTTTCTGAGACTTCAAGACGGTCCGCATAGATTCTGAGGCTTTCGGCCACTGCGGTATTCAGCATAATGTTGGCACAGGCAATGCTATTTGACGAGCCGAGCATACGGAATTCAAATTTATTACCGGTAAATGCAAAAGGCGACGTCCTATTACGGTCAGTGGTATCACGATTGAATTTCGGCAGAACATCCGCACCGAGTTTCATTTGTGTTTTTTCAGTTCCCTCATACGGCGTATTGTTTTCAATTGCCTCCAGAACGGCATTGAGTTCGTCACCGAGAAAGATTGAAACAACAGCAGGAGGCGCTTCGTTTGCACCGAGCCGGTGATCGTTTCCGGCAGTCGCAACCGAAATACGAAGCAAATCCTGATAATCGTCCACCGCTTTTATCACGGCGCAGAGGAACAGCAGGAACTGGGCGTTTTCATAAGGGGTAGCGCCGGGAGAAAGCAGGTTCTGACCGCTATCTGTCGCAATCGACCAGTTGTTATGCTTCCCGCTGCCGTTGACACCTGCAAATGGTTTTTCATGAAGCAAGCAGACAAGACCGTGCTTTGCCGCAACTTTCTGCATAATTTCCATTGTAAGCTGATTGTGGTCTGTAGCAATATTGGTGGTGGTATAGACAGGCGCTAACTCATGCTGTGCCGGAGCAACCTCATTATGTTCGGTTTTTGCCAGAATGCCCAACTTCCAGAGTTCATCGTTAAGCTCTTCCATATAAGCGGCAACACGCGGCTTAACAACACCAAAATAATGGTCATTCATTTCCTGACCCTTCGGTGGTTGTGCGCCGAACAGGGTACGGCCCGTATAGCGAAGATCGGGGCGCCGATCATACATTTCTTTTGTAACAAGGAAGTATTCCTGCTCAGGACCGACAGAACTGGTTACTCTCTTTACTGTGTCATTACCGAACAAACGAAGAATACGAAGCGCCTGTTTATTAAGCGCGTCCATAGAACGAAGAAGCGGCGTTTTTTTATCCAATGCGTCCCCGCTGTAAGAGCAAAATGCCGTAGGAATGCAAAGAGTTTTTCCTTTCATAAACGCATACGAGGTAGGATCCCAGGCAGTATAGCCTCTCGCCTCAAAGGTAGCCCGCAGTCCGCCGTTTGGGAAAGAAGATGCATCCGGTTCGCCCTTAATTAACTCTTTACCTGAAAATTCCATAATTACACCACCGTCAGGTGACGGAGTAATAAAACTGTCGTGCTTTTCGGCTGTAATGCCAGTGAGCGGCTGGAACCAATGTGTAAAATGAGTAGCTCCTTTAGACAGGGCCCAATCTTTCATAGCTATGGCTACCGCATTTGCAACGCCGATATCAAGCTCAGTACCTTCGTCAATCGTCTTTTTGAG
>CAJUSQ010000040.1 GCA_910588885.1 uncultured Lachnospiraceae bacterium | reverse complement strand
GCCTAGAATCTGCCGCAGCGGCCGAATCTGCTCTGGCTTCTTCCGCAGCGGCCGAATTTGCTCTGGCTTAGCAGCTGTACCGTCCTTTTCGCAGCTGCTTAACCGTCCCTTCACCGCATCTTAGCAGTTCCTTCCGTATTGGCTTAAAATCCGGTCAATCAGCCGGGACGCTTCGTTTCTGGTCAGGCTGTCCAAAGAAACGGACAATTCTATTTTATGATACTCTGTCAAATCCTTCAAGTGTTTCTTTTGCCGGGGCGTAATCGGCCCCTGCTTTTTTACCTTCACACATAGGGGCTTCGGCTCAAAAAGCTCCGGATAGGCCGTCCCGTATTCCTGCCAGAGCCGCTCCAGCAGCTGTGCAGCCGCCCTGGCGTCCCCCAGGGCACGATGGGCCTGTCCCGTTTGAATCCCATATTTTAGGCGGAGGGCTTCCAGGGTTTTCTTTTCCTCTTCCGTTAAAAATTTCCGGGCCAGCTTTAAGGTATCTACCGTGTGAGCTTCCAGGGAGAGATTGAGGTTTGCGGCATTTTGTTTCAGAAAGCTGTAATCATACCGGATGTTGTGGCCCACCAGCGGAAGTTCGCCCCGGAATTCTAAAAACCCGGCCAAAGCATCCGAAAGAGCTTCTCCCTCCTCCGCCATTTCCTGGCTAATCCCGGTCAGGGCGGAAATTTCTTCCGAAAGCCGGAGCCCCGGATTCACAATTACCTGGTATTCTGCCAGGGTCTTTCCGTCTTTTCTGTGTACTCCGCCGATTTCCAGAATCTTGTCCCGGGCGGGACGAAGTCCGGTCATTTCCAAATCTACGGCAATATATTCCCTTAACATGTCTTGTCCTTGGCTTTACACAAATCCTGTAAGAAGCAGTGGCTGCACTTGGGGGAGCGGGCCGTACATATGTTCCTCCCCAAAGTAATTATCTGAATATTGTAAAGAATCCAGTGGTCCTTGGGAAGCACCTTCATCAGATCAAATTCGATTTTCACCGGATCCTCTTCCTTGGTAAAGCCCAGACGGTTGGAAATCCGTTTCACATGGGTGTCCACTACGATACTGGGATCATCGTACACATTTCCCCGGATCACGTTAGCTGTCTTGCGCCCTACCCCGGCCAGCGTCAGAAGCTCCGAAAGCTCCCGGGGAACTTCTCCGCCGTATTCCGTAATCAGCCGCCTGGCACAGGCAATAATGTTTTTGGCCTTATTATGGTAAAATCCGGTGGAATGAATGTCCTGTTCCAGCTCTTTTAAATCCGCTGCCGCAAATTTTTCCAGAGTATCATATTTCTGAAACAAATCCGCCGTAACGATGTTCACTCTGGCATCGGTGCACTGGGCGCTTAGGATTACGGCAATCAGCAGCTGCCATGCATTGTCGTGGTTCAGGTAACAGCGGTATTCCGTCCCGTATTCCCGATCCAGCCTGTCCAGTATTTCCTTGGTGCGTTTTGTCATTGGTGTTCTCCTCCTGTTACAGTTCTACAGCTCCTTCAGGTATACAACCCGGGCCTGTCCGGTCAGCGGGTCCCGCTCTTCGTAAGAAAATAAATAAAAGCCATATTCCTCGTTTCGCCGGGGATACCCCTGCTGCCGTCCCTCCAAAAGTCCGGTAAAATCATGGAAAAACGGCTCTATATGCTGCTGTTTCCCTCTTTTTTGTACTGCTTTGATCCGATCCCTTACCCTGGACAAATCCGGCGCCCAGGCCGGACGGCTCTTCATATTTTCCCGGTAATACAAATCAAAGGTCAGCAGCTCTTCATACAGTTCCTGCCTTCCCAGCCCCGCTTCCGTAATAAAATCCAGCAGGATTTCACAGCGGCGGATCCGGGAATGGTTCAGATAGAACAGCCCTTTTCTCTCATAATACTCCCCCAGCTCCCAAAACATCCGAAAGGGGCTTTGATAGGCCAGCTCCAGCACCTGCATCGTCAGCGCAAACTGGCCGCTGTTGTAGTAGACCTCCAGCATTTCTTCCGCTTTTTTCAGCTGCAGCAGCTCTTCATAGGACAGCCATCGGGTGGACAAGACTTCATAGGGCGGATCGTCCCGGTAGAGAAGCCCGTACGCCCGGCGGTTTTCATAGAGGTAAGAGCCTTTCAGCACCTTCAGAAAGCCCAGCTGCAGCTGCTGCGGTCGCATCCGGTAGACTTTGTCAAAAGATTCACAAAAGGAATCGTATCCCTCATAGGGCAGCCCTGCAATCAAATCCAAATGCTGATGCTGGCTGCCGCCCCGGCGCAGCCGTTCCACCGTTTTTTCCAGCCGGGCCAGATCCGTCTTCCGCCGGACCTCCGCTAACGTTTGAGGATTTGCGGACTGTACCCCGATTTCCAGCTGCACCAGTCCCGGCCGCATGGACTCCAGCAGCACGATCGCTTCCTCTTCCAGCAAATCCCCGGCGATTTCAAAGTGGAAATTCGTCACTCCGTTGTCATGATCCTTCAAAAACTTCCAGACCGCCAGGGCATGATCCGGATTGCAGTTAAACGTCCGGTCCACCAGCTTCACCTGGGGGACCTTTCGTTCCAGAAAAAAAGAAAGCTCCCGGTATACCCGGGAAAGGCTTTTCAACCGCAGGGTTTTATCCAGGGAAGACAGGCAGTAGCTGCACCGGAACGGGCAGCCTCTGCTTGTTTCATAATATAGAATACGGTGGGCAAAGGTCTTCCACTCTGGCCCGGCCGGTTCCTCCCAAAGCTCTTCATACCAGAATGGCAGCGCATCCATGGAAACCGGTTCCTGATCCGGAGCGCTGTGAAGCTCTCCCCTTTCGTCCCGGTATACAATGCCCCGTACCTGTTCCAGCGGCAGTTGATTGACATAATGTTCACAAAGCTGCCGGAAGGTTTCCTCCCCTTCTCCCCGCATAATCCCGTCCGCTCCGGGATTTTCCTGTAAAAATTCTTCACATTGGTAAGAAACCTCCGGCCCGCCTGCCCAGACCGGCAGATCCGGCCGCAGCTTTTTCAGCTCCTGAATCAAAAGTCGAACCTGAGGCAGGTTCCAGAGATAACAGGAGAACACCAGTACGTCAGGCTTTTGCTTATACAGCTCCTGCAGCAGGAATTCCGTCCTGTGATTCACCGTGTATTCCACCACCGCCGTATGCTCCCGAAATTCCCGGGCATAGGCCCACAGGCTGTATACAGCCGGATTGGAATGGATGTATTTGGCATTGATGGCCGTCAATAAAATCTTCATAAATGCTCCGTTTCCTTCTCCCTGCGGGAAAGCACTGCCGCTTTTGCAATCTGAGCGGCGCCTCCGGCATCCTTCGTATAGATATCCGCACCGATATTCCGGGCAAACGCCTCGGTAACCGGAGCCCCTCCCACCATAATAATATACTTGTCCCGCAGCCGCTTATTTACCAGCTTTCCCACAACCTTCCGCATCTCCGGCATAGTGGTGGTAAGCATGGCTGACATGCAGATAATGTCCGCCCGGTATTCTTCCGCCTTCTCGATAAAGGTATCCACCTCCACATCATAGCCCAGATCGTGAACCGCAAAGCCTACGCCCCGCAGCATCATAATCACCAAGTTCTTGCCGATATCGTGCAGATCCCCTTTCACCGTTCCGATCACCACGGTTCCCACCGTTTCCTGGTTCCAGCCTTCCATCAGCTCTCCCAGAATCGTGGTTCCCACCGTCATCGCATGGGCGGCAAGAATGACCTCCGGCACAAAAAACTGCTTACTGCGGTATTTGCCCGCCACCTGCTCCATGGCAGGCACCAGTCCTGTATCCACGATTTCCTGGGGGGAATATCCGTCCTCGACTGCCTGCTCGATCAGCCACTTTACCTGCTTTCCCTTCCCTTTTTCAATTGCCTGTATCAACTCCTGCATGACCGTCTCTTCTGCCCTTCTCATTCCTGCCGCTTTTCGCTACTCGAAAAACATGTAGTCCGTATAGAACCGGTTAAAGTCCTTATCCGAAGACAATTCTACCTCTGCAGAAGCTTCCACCAGCTTTTGAAGCCGCTCTTCGGCTCCGGGGGTTGTTAAATATTTCACACTTCCGCCCAGGGAGCTGTTTCCTACCGCCGTGGTTTTTTCCAGCAGTTCTTCCGGCAGCATTCCGATGCCTACGGTCTTCTCCAGGTCGATACGGTAGCCGAAGCCTCCGGCCAGAAATACCCGGTCAACCTCCTCATAGGTTACGCCAAAACGTTTCAGCAGAGTTTCCGCCCCTGCCCGCACCGCGGATTTCGCCAGCTGGATTTCCCGTACATCCTTCTGGGTGAACACGATGGGCTCTCCGTCCGGGGTCTTGGCCAGTTCAAAGCCGTCGTCAAAATAATCCTCGTCCAGCATTCCGGTTTCGTCCACCAGTTCTTCCTTCACCAGCTCATATGCCGTTTCAATCACACCGGTCCCGCAAAGTCCGATGGGCGGCTCCTCTCCGATGGTAGCGGCCTGCACCTGCCCGTTTTCAATGGAAACGCTGCAGATTGCCCCCGGTACGCTGCCCATACCCCAGGAAATATTGCCTCCTTCAAACGCCGGGCCTGCTGCCGTGGAGGTCACCAGGATCTTATCCTTCGTACCGATGGCCATTTCCCCGTTGGTGCCAAGGTCAATCAGCATACAGGGCTTTTCCATTTCATCAAAACCGCAGGACAGAAGCCCCGCCGCAATATCCGCTCCTACATAGGTGGAAATCCCCGGCAGGAGCACTACGGAAGCCTCCAGGACCAGGGCTGCCTGCCCGTCTGCCGCAATCTGTCCGGCAAACAGTTCCTGAAACGTAGTGGTAATCGTTCCGATGTCCACAGGCGTAAAGGGATACATCCCCAGGCTTTCACAGGAAAAGCCCATCAGCAGATGCCCCATAGTGGTATTGCCCGCAATCCCAATCTGTTCCACCAGTTTCGGCTCAATCCCGCTTTCTGCCATTAACCGTTTCAGCCCTGCATACAAATCATTCCGGATGCTCTCCTTCAGGGCTTCCCCGGCCCCTTCGTTGGAAGCCTGGATACGGGAAATCACATCTGCCCCGTACGCCCGCTGATGGTTGATGGTTGTCACGGCTCCCAGGGCCTTTTTGCTGTCCTTACCCACCAGCTCCAGGGCAATGGTAGTCGTACCGATATCAATTCCGATATAATACCCGCTGTCTCCGGTTTTTTCCAGATGCTCCGTCTGATGCTCCGATACTACGGCAAATTCCGATTCATCTGCCGAAGATATTACGATCCGGCAGTCCTTTTTCGGATAAGCCAAACAGGAAAGCCGCCAGCCCTCTGCCAGCTCTTCTTCGGAAAAAAGCTCCCGGTCCGCTTCTGTCGTCTCCGTGGCTCCCGTTATCATCCGTACCTTGCATTTTCCGCACCTTCCCTTGCCGCCGCAGGCTGCGCTGATGTAAATCCCCTGCTCCCTCAGCTGGGAAAGCAGCGTTTCTTCCGGCTTTCCTTCGAACACTTGTTCTTTTTCTAATCTGATTACTTTTATTTCCATTGGTTTTCCCTCTGCTTTTCTAAGAAATGATTGCTCTCCTATGATAAACGCCGCGGGTATACCCATTTTGGCTCTGTCCCTTGCTTTCGCGGACATTATATCACAGATATTGAAAAAAAGCCATAGCATCCCATCCGAAATGCTATGGCTCTATTGCCGTTTGTTACTGGTCATGGAATGAACCATAACTACCGTCTGCTGCTATAGAACGCAACCTCTATGTACTATTTCTCAACTGCTGCTTTTGCAGTTTCTGCACAGGTTGCTGCATCCGGTGTATAGTAGTCTGCTCCAATCTGATCTGCAAAGCTCTGGTTTACCGGCGCGCCGCCAACCATTACGATATATTTTTCTCTCAATCCACGGCTGTTTAACTCATCAAGCACTGCCTGCATGCTGGGCATTGTGGTGGTCAGCAGGGCGGACATACAAATTACATTTGCTCCAACTTCTTCCGCACGGTCTACGAATACGGCAGGCTCTACGTCTACGCCAAGGTCTGTTACTTCGAAGCCTACGCCCTTGAGCATCATGGCTACCAGGTTCTTGCCAATATCATGCAAGTCACCCTTTACGGTTCCGATCACAACCTTGCCTACCGGCTCGTTTCCAACTTCCACCAGCTTCGGCTCCAGAATTGCAAGCCCTGCATTCAGCGCTCTTGCTGCTACCAAAACTTCCGGTACGAATACTTCGTTGTTCTTGAACTTCTCACCGATTACCATCATACCTGCCAAAAGGCCGTCGTTCAGAATCACTTTTGGATCCTTGCCCTCATCCAATGCTTCCTGCACCAATGCCTTTACGTTCTTTGCTCTGCCTTTTTGTAAAAATTCGCTGATCTCATGGATTTCTGCCATTTTGATTTCCTCCTTATACTGAATGCTCTCCAAACTTGCGGCTTTCGCCTGCCTTGTGATTTCAGTATACTGGATATATGATTCGTTTTTTGTATTTTTTTTAGAAAACGGGTATTTTTTTTATAGATTCTCTCTGTGAAATTATACAAAAATTTTTGTTTTTGTTGTAAATTTTTGTTTTATCTCATAAATATACCCGTTTTATTCTTCCGTGGCAATCCCTTCGGTCCGGATTATGAACTTCACGTTCCCGGTTACATCCGCCGCTTTTTTCGTAAAGGTCTGATAAGATTTTCCGGCATCCAAAACTGCTTCCATGCGGTTCAAAAGCGTTTCCACATCCCCGTGGTAGGTATCCGCAAGCTTTTGAATCCCATCCTGCTCGAATTCTTCCATCCCCTCCGAAAGCTCATCCGAACCGTCCTTTAACTTGCTCACACCGTCGGAAAGCTCCCCGGTTGCATCCAAAAGCTTCCTTGCCCCCTCTTTTAAGGCGCTGTTGTTTTCCGTCAGGGTACGGCTGCCGGAAGCCAGGGTTCCGATCCCGGAGGTCAGGGCAGGAAGCTGGGCCGTCATGGAATCCACCCCTTCCTTCAGAGGACGGATCCCCTCCTGATACAATTGTTCCACCCCTGCGGAAAGGGCCCCCGCACCGGATACCAGTCCCCCTTCTTCTATCTGCGCGGCAATCCGGGCCTTTGCCCCCTCTGCGCCGGAGACGGCTGCTGCTCCTGCCGCCTGCTTTGCCGCGGTCTCACAGGCTTCTGCCACGCTCTCTCCCATAGCGTCCTTTCCCATGGAAGCGATCCCCTGGGCAATTTGGGGCGCTACGACATCTTTTAAGACAGCGGCTGCGCCTGCTTCCACTTCGCTGCGGATGCTGTGTCCGGTTTGCTGCTGATAAGTAGCTTCCACCACATCCCCGATACTGACGGTCTGGCCCGCCTGGGCATATTGTGCAATGGCTGCGTCCACCGCCGCCTGATTGGCCTGATACGCTTCAAAAATCTTCTGCTGATAAAGGGCTTCCGTCATGGTCGTATATAATTCGCTGCCGCAAAGCTGCTGCCCGATGGCCGTACCGGAATCCTGCATCGTTGCTTCAAACCGGGACGCTGCCTGGGCTGCAATCGCATCACGGGTTCCTGCCGCAAACTCCTGTGCCACTGCGGCTCCTGCCTGCTCCGCTATGGCCTGCTGCTCCTGCTCCGTCATGGCCGTATGCAATGCCGTATCCAGAAGGTCCACACCGTTTTTCAACGCGTTTGCCCCGTTTCGCAAACCGTTTTCCGCCGTAAAGCTGTCGCTGATTTTCGATACGCCTGCCGAAAGGCTTCCTGCTCCCTCCGTCAATGCCCCCGCTCCGGATTCCAGCGCCAGAATCCCGTCCTGGACCTGGTTTGCCCCGTCGGTATAGCTGTCTACCCCTTCTTTTAAACGATCCACGCCGGAAGCATACTCACCCAGGCTGTCGTTTAAGGTACCAAGGCCCTTTGAAAGCTCCCCGCTTCCGTCGGCCAGCTTCAAGGCCGCTTCCTCCAAAGTGTCCATGGCCTCGGTCAGCTCCGTCAAATCCAGCCCGTCATCCATCTGCAAATCCGACAGCACATCGCTCATTACCATGGTCATAGTCATATCCAGGGAAAAATCTTCCACATCGGCGGACACTTCCACATACTCCGGGATCTCCGTTTCCAGCTCCAAATCCCCTTCTTCCAGCTTCAGGCTGTCCTTTAAGCCCGGCATGGCAACGCCTACCACCATTTGATTCTTCCCGTCGGAAATGACTTTTCCGTTGGTTACCGTTACATTGGTAAAGTTCTCCGGCAGAACCATGCCGGAAATCGCCGTAAAGGGCACGAAGGCTTCTTCCTCCCGGCCATTTACCAGAACTGTTGTTCGCTCTTTATTTTCATAATCCATCCGGATCGTGACCTTCCCGCTCTTCCCGGCCAGCTCCTTTGGGCCGATCTCTTTTCCGTCCAGGGTATAGGTGACCTTCAGCTCCACCGGAAGCTCCTTTTTTGTCGTTCCCTGATAATAAATATCCTGCCCCTCTGCCTGCCAGGTAATGGTACCGTCGTTGTTTTTGGTATACGTTTCGTCCCCCTTTACGTTTTCGATTTCCGAAAGATCCGTATCGTCCTTTAGCTGCTCCTTCCCTTCCGGATTTTTCAGCCATTCGCTGACAATAACATGTTGGGAATTACCGGAAGCATCCGCCACCACATAAACCGTTTCACTCTTTTGATTCCCGGCATTGGCCGCTTGTACCGAATATACCCCTGCTCCGTTTCCCAGGACCGCCATCGTAAGCACCCCTGCCGCGATCCCAATGACAAATTTATGTTTGAATCTGTTTTTCAACTCACTGAACTTCATATCTCTTCCTCCTGCTCTGAAACGTTTCTTTTTCCAAATTTTTCTCGGGCCCAAACCCGATACTGGTTGCCAGGATCACCCGGTCAAACAGCATGAACATGGCCGGCAGAATCAAGACCACTACCACCAGGCTGACTGCGGCGCCTCTTGCCAGCAGCGTACACAGGGAACTGATCATGTCAATGCTGGAATACATCCCTACCCCAAAGGTGGCTGCAAAAAAGCTTAAAGCGCTGACAAATACCGACTGCAGGGAGCTGTTTAAGGCTTCGGACACGGCTTCCCGTTTTCCGGCTCCCCGGCTCCGCTGGCGTTTGTATTTATTTGTCATCAGAATCGCATAGTCCACGGTAGCGCCCAGCTGAATGGTCCCGATGACAATGGATGCGATAAACGGCAGCACCGTTCCGGTATAATGGGGAACTCCCATATTTATGAAAATGGCAAATTCAATTACCGCCACCAGGACCACCGGGAGGGAAAGGGATTTCAGCACTACCGCAATGATTACAAAAATCAAAAGGATGGAAACCACGCTGACTGTTTTAAAATCCTGATCCGTTATCGTAATCAAATCCTCCGTACAGGGCGCTTCCCCAATCAACATGGCCGTAATATCATATTCCTTGATGATTTCGCGGATGGCGTCGCATTGGGCGTTCACCTCATCGCTTCCGGTTTTATATTCCGACATCAGATAAATCATCTGATAAGTCCCGTTATTCAGCTTCTCCTTTAAGGTATTGGGAACCATCTCCTCCGGTACCAGGGGCCCGGTTATGGAATCCATCCCCAGAACCAGTTTCATGCCCTCTACCTCTTTCAGCTCTTCTTCCATGCGCCGGGCCGCTTTCGGGTCCAATTTACTGTCGGCCAGTACAATATGAGTGGCCCCCATCTCAAAATCCGCCTCCAGCACATCCCCGGCCATTACGCTTTCCAGATTCTTGGGCAGGGTCCCTACCAAATCATAATAAACCTGATTGTGGCTCTGCCCATAAAAGGCCGGGCCGATCAGCAAAAGGAACAGCACAATAAAAACCGGATAAAACTTTGTTACAAAATCACCAATCTTTCCAAGATTTGGGATCAGGGGACGATGCCTTGTTTTTTCAATCCAGGGATCCAGCGCCAGGATCATGGAAGGAAGGATGGTAACACAGCCAATTACGCCGAATACCACACCCTTTGCCATCACAATCCCCAGGTCTTTTCCCAGGGTAAAGGTCATAAAGCACATCGCCAGAAACCCGGCAATTGTAGTTATGGAGCTGCCTACCACCGAGGAAATCGTCTGGGAAATGGCGTGGGCCATGGCCCGTTTCTTCTCTCCCGGATACCGCTCCTGGTTCTCCTGGTAGCTGTGCCACAGAAAAATGGAGTAATCCATCGTTACCGCCAGCTGCAATACCGCAGCCAGCGCCTGGGTAATGAACGAAATCTCCCCGGCAATCCGGTTGGTGCCAAGATTGTATACAATCGCCATCCCGATGCTGAGCAAAAAAATCACCGGAATCAGGAAGGAATCCATCGTTACCGCCAGCACCAGGGCAGACAGCCCCGCCGCCAGTATCACATACATGACCGCCTCGCTGTTGCAGATCTTTTTGATATCCGAAACCACTGCCGACATGCCGCTTAACAGGCACTGCTGTTTGGTCATGCCCCGGATCTCTTCTATGGCCCCCAAAGTTTCGTCCGAGGACATGGAAGTGTCAAAGGTAATAATCATCAGCTGGCTTCCGGTTTCGGCATTCTGCAGGGCCTTGCGCAGATCCTTCGGCAGGAATTCCATGGGAATGCGGATGTCTGCCAGAGAGCCGTACCACAGAATATCCTTTACATGGTCTACCTGGCTGATTTTCTCCTCCAGCTTTACAATCTCCTTTTCCTCCATATTCCGTATGACCGCCACGGAAAAAGCCCCGGTCCCGAATTCCTCCAGCAGGATTTCCTGCCCTTCCATGGTTTCGATGTTCCCGGGCAGGTAGGATAAAATATCGTAATTAATCCGGGTGTTCAAATACCCAAGCCCTGCCGGAACCAGCAGCAAAATGCTTAATATTAAAATCGGGATCCGAAGCTTTACTATTTTTTTCCCTAATTTAATCATGTTCTTCTCAACCTCTTTCTTTTTCTATTCTCAGGCGAAGGAGCGGCAGCTCCTGTATCCTGCCTTTTCCTGTTTTGCTCCGCCCTGCTTAAGCTATGCTGAGTATAAAAAAAAAGACTGCATTTTGGAATATGCAATCCTTTTGTCCTGTATGGCATTCTGCTACAATGTTAATTTTTTGTCAGTCTTCCGTATACAAATTATGGAAAGTGTCGTTCCGTCCCTCTAAAGAAATTCCGGCTGCCTTCCCCTTTCTCCCTGCTGCGGCCCTTGCCGTCTTCTGTTACTTTCCTTCCAGCACCTCCTTCATGGAATGTTTGATAATATAATTATATACCTCCACCATTTCCTGGGGCGTGACCGCCATATTACTTTTCAGCCAGGTCATCACCAGATAACACATGGATTGGGCATAATATTCCGCAATATGCTCCGGCGTAATCCAGGAATTCTTAGGAGCATGGAATACCGCATGATTTTCCATAATCTCCAGTAAAATCCGGCGGATACAATCCCGTGCAATGCGTTCAAAGGAATTCTGCCCCTCCAGGCTGCTGGCTCTCTTATAGAATTCCGCTTCCTGCCGGATGGCGGTAAAAATCAGCAGCAGCGCTTCGTCTACCAATCCTGCCGAGATCAGCGGCTTTATGGGGGTCAGCACCTCCTCCATGATAATCCACTCCAGCAGCTCGTATTTATCCTGAAAATGGTTGTAAAAGGTGGGCCGTATGACGCCTGCCCTGTCGGTAATTTCCTTGATTGTTATTTTCTCAATCGGACGCTGGCAGGCCAGCTCCTTAAAGCTCTCCGCCAGCAGACGGTCGATATTGGTTCTGTTCTGTCCGGACATTACTGTTGCTCCTGATTCTCAATTTTCGGAACGGGTTCCCGTTTTTCCTAAAATCATCATATCATAATATTCGGAAATTTTTCAAGAGAATCTTCTGTTCCCGGAAATCAAATACACGGCTCCGAGAAAAACCGCGCAGAGCACCCAGATGATCGGCTCTGTGATTACAACCCCGTAAAAGTCCATCCCCGGAATCAATACAATGCAAAACAGCACCTTCACAGCCAGCTCAATGCCGCTGGAAATCACCGGGGATATTTTATAACCCATGGACTGCATGGCATTGCGCAGCACGATTAAGATTGAAAGGGGAATATAAAACCAGGTAACCACCCTTAAATTTAAAACCGCGCTGTCTATGACCAATGGATCCGCTTCCCCGATCAAAAGACGAATCAAAAAGCCACCTGCGGCGTGACCGAAAAACGCCGAAATCACAGACCACAGACAGGCAATTCCAATGACCTGCTTCATCGCCTGCCGGATCCGGCCGTACTGCTTTGCCCCGAAATTCTGGCCTGCGAAGGTCGCATTGGCATTTGAAAGCATGGCCAGGGGCATCTGCAGGATTCCGCAGATTTTCCGGGAAGCCGTATAAGCCGTAATATATTGGGTTCCCAGATTGTTAATCCCTTTTTGCAGGACAATGGAGCCCAGGGAAAATACGGACAGCATCAGCCCCATAGACAATCCGGTGGAAAACATCTCCTTTGTCAGCTCCCGTTCCAGTCTCCAGTCCTCTTTTTTCGGCAGGAATTCCGTATAATTCCGGCAGATATACCAAAAACACAGGCCCGCCGAAACCGCCTGGGCAATTACCGTCGCCAAAGCCGCTCCTGCTACGCCTGTTTTCATTTTCATTACAAATAACAAGTCCAGCGACACATTGAGCCCGCTGGATAAGATCAGGAAATACAGGGGCATCCGGCTGTTTCCCACTGCCCGCATAAAGCCTGCCCCCATATTATAGGCTATGGTGGCAGCCATGCCTGCCAGAATAATAAAAATATACGCATATGCCTGGGAAAAAATATCCTCCGGCGTATCCAGCCAGCGAAGCAGCAGCTTCACCATGGGAAGCACTACAGCCGTCAGCCCGATTGTCACGGCCCCATCCAGTACCACCATTGTTGCCGTTGCTTTTCTTAATCCGGCATAATCCTTTGAACCGAACATTCTGGAAATCATAATGCCGAACCCGTTATTCATTCCATTGGCAAAGTAAAGCAGGACTGCATACAGCGATGCCGTAACACCCACTGCCGCAACCGCCTTTTCCCCAAGACCCTGCCCGACAATCATGGTATCTGCAAAATTATACGCCTGCTGAAACAGCATTCCGATAAATAAAGGAACGGCAAACTGCAGAATCAGCTTCAGCGGAACCCCCTTGGTCATATCCAGTGTCTTCATAATTCTTCTGTCTCCGTCCTTGTGAGCTCCAGGAGCCGGAAAACCCCATTCCTTCCGGCTCCGCACACCGCCGTTCCTTCCTCTCTTCCGTCAGGGAATCCTCAGAACGTGTTTTTACAGGGATTTGGCTACTTCCCGCAAAATCTCCTGACAAGCCACCGGGAAACGTCCCAAAGCGTCCGGCCCTACATTCAGCAGGTAGTTGATGCCCATACCGTTTAATTTTTTCTTAATCTCAGAAACCTTCTTCGCGTCCTTCCAGTTCTGATCCCAGGCACAGAAGCCCCAGCTGTCGTTCATCGTAGCCGCGGTCTCGTACAACCCATAGGGGGACGGTTTAAAGCCGTCGCATTCGTTCATCATAGCCGCATCAAATTCCATATTTTCCGGAATGGAATCGGGAATTTCATTATCCCCCAAAGAAACGTAATCGTAGGCGCCGTTCCCCAGCCTGGAATTAATCAGGCAGTTCGGCTGGTATTTTTTTACAAGATCAAAAAGCTGACGGCTGTGGTTTTCTTCCAGAGTCATGGGCACATCAAACCAAATCAGGCATAATTCCCCATAATTACGCAGAATCTCTTCCACCTGAGGATAAATCTTATTTCGGAAACAAATGTCAAAATCCTTCTTTTCATTGTCCGGAAAATCCCATTCATTGCACCAGGCCGCTCCTGCGCAGGGAATATGGCCGGATTTATAACCGCCTCCGTGGGGTTCATGCCAGTCCAGATCCTGGGAATAGTACAGCCCCAGCTTCAGGCCATGCTTATCACAGGCTTCTGCGATCTCCCCAACCACATCCCGTCCAAAGGGCGTGGCATCTACCACGTTGAACGGATCCACCTTGGAATGGTACAGGGCAAACCCGTCGTGATGCTTGCTGGTAATCACAAAATATTTCATTCCGCATTCCTTTGCAAACTTCACCCATTCCTCCGCGTTAAAAAATACCGGGTTAAAAGCCTTTGCCAGCTTCTCATACTCGGCCTTCGGAATCTTCCGGTTGGCCTGAATCCACTCACTGTAATTGCTGCTGCGCTTTCCGTCCCATTCTCCGGCCAGCAGCGAATATAACCCCCAATGAATCATCATGCCGTACTGGGCTTCCTTAAACCATTTTCGCATATCCATTTTAAAATCCTCCTCCATTTTCTGAAATCCATTTGTTTTTTGCAATAGTTATGATATACTAACAAGAAACATTAGTACATGGCATTTTTGTACAGAAAGATGGACTTTTTGAATGAATATTAAAACCTTTTCTTCTTTGAACGACGCATGGAACAACCTGGATTTGACGATTTTAGAGCATGGGCTTTTTACCGGGGACCGTACCTGGCGCCATCCGGATATGGTCTCCCCCTTCAACCGTCTGTACTTTATTATAGACGGAGAAGCTTCTTTTGCCAGCAAACAGGGCTGCTGGGCCTTTCAGCCCGGGTATATGTACCTGATTCCCGCCGGCTTTTGCTTCTCCTATGCCTGCACCTCGGTAATCCGTAAATTCTATCTGCATTTTAATCTGGAGCTCCTTCCGGGCGTAGATTTGTTCAGCCCGCTTCCCACCTTCCGTTCCCTGCCCTGTCCCATGGATTTTTTGAACGTCTTACTGGAGGAAGCTAAAAAGGAATCCCTGTCCGGCCTGCTGTCCCTAAAGGCTCTTATCTGGGATATTATCCGCCGTTTCTTTCAGGAAACCGTGGACGAAACGGATTATCTCCATTATTTCCAGGGCTTCTATCGTCAGCAGCAGGTACTGGGCTACCTGTCCAAACACTTGTCCGCCAATCTGCGGATTTCGGAACTGGCAGACGCCCTTCATACGGCTCCTCACCTTCTATCCCGCTCCTTTCGAAAGGATACCGGCTTCGGGCTGAAGGAATATATGGAATATCTTCTCCTGCAGAAAGCCCGGCATATGCTTCTGCATACGGATCTGCCGATTTGTAAGGTTTCGGAACTGCTGGGTTTTTCAGACCCCTTTTATTTTTCCCGGTTTTTCAAAAAACAGGAAGGGATTTCCCCCAGGGAATATCGGAGGGAGGGGTTTTAAATCCTCAATCCGGCAAAACCCCAATATTTTTCCATAAAAAGAATCAGCATCACACTCCTGTCAGTGAACATGCTGATTCTTTTTATATTCTTACATTATGTAAATACTTTATAAATACTTTTTTGTCTGTACCGGAATCCCCAATTCCCTTAATACGGATACCGTTCCTCTTATGCCTTCTTCTCTTCCCTCTTCTCTTCCCTTCATAAGACCTTCTTCACGTCCTTCTATGAGACACTCTCTCTTAATCCATTTCGCCTCATACTCCAGAACTTTTCCTCCCATTACCTCTTTCACTCCTTCCTTTACTGCTTCCTATTTCTTCGCAATGTGCTCCAGTACCTTTGACGACATATCCATAATCGTACATTTGGCATATTCACTGATCGCTCCCTGCTCCAAGCTTTCCTCCAGCTTTTCTTTGATCCGGTCATACTCCTGTTTCATTTGCTCCAATCTCTTCCGGTCCCTTTCATATTCCGGGAACCGTTTCTCATGGGTGAAAATATAAAACGGAATCAGAAACAGTAAATTTTTCTCAAAGATTTCCTCTATCGTATAGTGCTGGACTTTCATCACCGGAAGTATCAAACTGCTGCAGTCATTCAGCAGCGTCCGGAACACGTCGTCATAGGGCGTATTGGTTGTTTTGCTTTCTTCCATTTTCATTTCTCCTTATGATTTTATTTCAGCATATTTTTCGGAGCCGCTCAATGCATTCTTTCAGAGTTGTTTTATGCAGAATTCCGAAATGATTGACTTGATTTTATGTTTCATTATTTTATGTTTACAGAAAATCTATTGATACAGACGCATCTTTGGCATATCGTTAAAACAGCTATTCTTAAGGCACTGCAGCAAAAGCAGGCTTTTTACGGAGGAACGATTATGGATCATCTAAGACTGGAAACAGAACGGCTTATATTGCGGAATTTTCATAAAAGCGATATGGATGCACTCTTTGCACTTTTGAGAGATGAAGAGGTCAACACTTTTTTACCCTGGTTTCCTGTAAAAAATATGGAGGAAACCAGGAATTTCTACGAACAACGGTTTGCAAACAACGCATACTGCTTTGCAATCTGTTTCAAGGAAAAGAACGACCCGATTGGATATATAACGGCAGATCAAAATGACAGCCATGAGCAGCCCAAAGATTTTCCTGTTCTGTTTCGTATGTACCAGTTAAATCTTGACGGGCAGGAAGACCGGGTGTACCAAAGATACTGGAATATGTATGATACACATTTTATCGAACAAATATAAGACCTTCTCCGAAAATTCGAATGAATTTTCGAAAATCGAAGACCCTGCCGGAATAAACACACTCCTGTCCCTTCCCTGGGATTCCGGTCAAAAAAGCAGGAGGATGATCGAACGTATATTCGATCATCCTCCTGCTTTTTGTACTCCAAATACATTTTCCGTCTGTTTCCGTCTGACTCTATCCTCTCAAGGTAAACTGTCCCACTAAGGCTTCCAGATTCTCAGACTGGGCAGACAGTTCTTCACTGGTTGCCGACGTTTCCTGAGCCGCTGCGGAATTGCTCTGAATGACTTCCGCAATCTGTTCTACCCCCTGCTCCAGCTGCCGCATGGCTTCTGCCTGAGCGCCGGACAATTCACTGATTTCATTGGTTGATACGGCAAGCTCCTGTATCCCTCCGATTACGGATTCAATCGCTGTAGTTGCCTTTGCCACAATTTCGTTCCCGTGCTCAATCTCCTGAATGGAATGCTCAATCAGCTTCTTGGTATTAATTGCAGAATTGGCGCTGTCGGAAGCCAGCTTTCCAATCTGATCCGCAACTACTGCAAATCCCCTTCCGGCTTCCCCTGCCCTCGCCGCTTCAATGGAAGCGTTCAGGGACAGCAGATTGGTCTGGGATGCAATATCTTCAATCGCCGAAATAATATTTGCAATTTCCTTGGAAGTGTCGTTAATCCGCTCCATGGCAATATTCAGCTGCCGGATATCTTCATTGCTCTCTTCCGCATCGTTCCGGAAATCCTCCGCCCTAAGATAAGACTCCTTCGCCTTCTCGGAGCTGTTTACCACTGCTTCCGTGATGCTCTGCATCGTTGCCGTCAATTCCTGTACGGACCCGGCCTGATCCGTAGCTCCTTCTGCCAGTGCCTGAGCACTCTCCGCCATCTGGGTAGCGCCTAAGGCAACCTGTTCCGAGGATTCCAGGATATTCCCCATCGTTGTGTTCAAAGACCCGACAATCGTTTCTATCGCTTCTTCCAATACCTTAAAATCACCCTTAAACTCTACATCCGTAGAAATGTTGAAATTCCCTTTGGCCACTTCACCCAGTCCGCGGCTTAATTCACGGATATACAGCTTCAGCATATCCGTAGCTTTCCGGAAAGACTCGGTCATTTCCCCAACTTCATCCGGATACATCATTTCAATCTCAAGATCCAGATTTCCTTCCGCCAGTTTCGCCGACGCTTCCTTCACATGGTTGATCGGTTCCGCAAACAGCCGGGCTACACGGCCCGCAAACCACATAGACACCCCAACAGCCCCACATATAATAAGAAGCATTACGGCTAAAATAATATAAGTCTGCATACTCAATGTAGAAGAAACGTCATTTCCCATCTCTACATTTAAATCAATCAGCCCTTCTACGGCATCGGTAAGCTCTTTCAGTATGGGCTTGCCCTGGGTCTGCAAAAGCTCAAACGCTTCCTCATCCCGGTTATTTACGGCAAGATCCGCTACTTGTCCAAATATTTCCCGGTATTTCGGAAGTGTATCGGAAATCACGGCAATATATTCCTTCTCTTCCGATGTATTACAATGCTCCACCATAATCTGAACCGCTTCATTGGTCTTGGCCTGAATCTCCTTCAACTCTGCCTGGGACTCTGCCACTTCTTCAGGATCCTTCACCAAAATCATTTCCCGTACAATCGACGGTTCCTTGTTTAAATATGTACTGAAAATCCCAATCTCACCTTGTGAAAAACCATTCGTTACCAATGCCTTACTATAGTTAATGTCACTGCGCAAAAGCATGAGCAGTCCTAATATTCCGGAAATACTGGCAACTATTACAACTAATGTAAAACAATACTTCAGTTTCTTTTCCACTTTCATCTTCGTAATCTTTTCAAACATGAAATTCACCCAACCCCTCGTAACTTTTTTCATACGGTTCTTTTTCCCTGACAGCTGGAATACACACTATATTCTGATGCCAATGTACTACCCTAATACTCTCTGAGTACCATAACTCAAGATTATGGTATGGACAATCTGTATTTCACTATAGCACTTCTCAAATCAAAATACAATCCCTTTTGCCAAGTTTTTATATTCAGAATCCGGTACTTTGTAGCAAGTAAGACGCAAAAAACAACCGTGATTCTCTTCTTCCAAATACAAAAAGAAGTACCGCCGTTCTTTGCGATACTCCTTTTGTACCCTTTTTATGGTGATTCCTTTTTCCCTATTCTAACCTTCCGGCAAAATCCGCCATTGCCTGGGAAATTTTCAATTGCTGCGGGCAGACCGCTTCACAGCTCTTACAGCCGATACAAGAGGTCGGATGCTTCTCTTTCGGCAGCGCCATCAATGCCATGGGAGCCAAAAACCCGCCTTCGGTAAAGGAATGCTCATTGTACAGCTCCAACAGCATTGGGATGTCCAATTCTTTCGGACAATGGCTGGTACAATAACGGCAGGCCGTACAGGCAAGGGTCTTTTCTCCCAGAATCGTATCTGCGACAGAAAGCAAAACCCCGGTCTCCTCCTGGTTCAAAGGGGCTTCCGTCTCGAAGGTACGGATATTTTCCCTTAACTGCTCCTCATTTGACATTCCGGAAAGTATCATCGTAACATTCCCGATGGACTGCAGGAACCGGAAGGCCCAGGCAGGTGTGCTTTCATCGGGCCGAAGGCTGCGCAGCTTCGTTGTATATTCATCGGCAAGGGCTGCCAGCTTTCCTCCGCGCAGGGGCTCCATCACCCAAACCGGAAGCTTGTATTCATTTAAAAGCCCCACCTTTGCTTTTGCATCCTGGAAAGACCAATCCAGCCAGTTCAGCTGAATCTGGCAGAACTCCAAATCTGCCCCATAGGCATCCAGGAACCGTTTCATTGTATCATAACTGCCATGGGCAGAAAAACCCAGGTGCCGGATCCGGCCATTCTGCTTCTGCTTTATCAAATACTCATAGATCCCGTATTTTTCATCCAGATAAGCGTCGATATTCATCTCGCACACATTGTGGAACAGGTAAAAATCAAAATATTCCACGCCGCATCTTTCCAGCTGCTTTTCAAATATTTCCTCCACCTTATCCATATTGGCAAGGTCATACCCCGGAAATTTGGATGCCAGATAAAACGTTTCCCGGGGATATTCCCCAAGGATTTTCCCCAACACCGGCTCGGAATTCCCATTATGATATCCCCACGCCGTATCATAGTAATTAATACCATGATTCATAGCATAGGAAACCATTTCTCTTGTTTTTCCTTCATCAATCCTGGACGTATCGCCGTCGATTACAGGCAAACGCATGGCCCCCAGCCCCAACGCCGATAATTTCAGATCCTGAAATTCCTTATAAATCATTGCTGTTCCTCCTCTTTGTTATGGTTCACTGCTGTCATTCCTTTTTTGAATCCCGCTGTACCGGCTGTAGATTCAAAAAAGGGTTCTCCTCCGGCTTTAAGGTTTCCGGAGAAATCAGATGCATCAGAAATACTTTTGCCAGGGGCAGCCACTGTGCGCAGGCATGGGCCAGCTCCTGCTTATAAGGTTCAAAAAGATTTCGTCCAAGGGCAAACCCATGTTCTCCATATTGGAACAGATGGCATTCGTATGGCACCCCTATGCTCTGCAGCTTCTCTGCCAGGCGGAGCGTATGCATGGCGGGCACCAGGCCGTCGTCCGCAGCAGCCGCCAAAAATACCGGAGGCATATTGATCGTTGCCTGGCATATGGGGCTGCAGGCTTCCAGTACTTCCTTCGGCGGATGAGCGCTGCCGAATATGGGCGTGTTGATATCCTGTTCCGTCAAAAAAGACGGATGGCCATCATTGTAGGCTTCCTGCAGCACATAATCATGCAGTCCATAGATGAGAAGAGCAGCCATCGGCTTCAGCACAGCCGCCTCGCAGCCAAAATGTCCCGCGATCAGCTCCGTATGCCAGGTAGCGGCATACATGCTGCAAAGATGCGCCCCGGCAGAAAACCCTGCAATCGTTATTTTCTCTTCGTCCACATCCCACTCTTTTGCATGTTCCCGAATCGTCAGAATGGCTTTTCCCAAATCAAAAAGCGGAGCCGGCAGCCGGGTCAGCCCTTCGGGCGCTTTCGATGCTACACTGTATTCCAGCACAAATGCCTGATAACCGTCAATGGCAAACGCCATCGCCACCGGATCTCCTTCGTTTCCATGCCTTGGGCAGGTCTGGTAAGCCCCGCCGGGACATACGATGACTGCGGGCTTACGGGCAGGCGCCTGTAATAACGGATCCGGGATATGTAAAAACATCGTAAGCTCCACATCTTTCCGGTCTTCCCATAAACGTATTGTTTCAATTCTCATGCATTTCCCCTCTTTCTGCAGCTGCCTGCACACTCCCTTTGCCTCGCGATTGCTTTTGGGCAGGCACAAATCCTTATACTACCCTCCTATTATCTCATACATTTCATAAAATTTCCATGATTTCCTGTGAAATCCGGGCCAATTTTCTTACGGTCCGTTACCGTTCACACCCATGGTGTTCACAGTAACGAATCCGGCCTATTTAAAGTTGCCTTA
>CAJUSQ010000039.1 GCA_910588885.1 uncultured Lachnospiraceae bacterium | reverse complement strand
CCCCCTTTCCTATTTTGTCAATCTGTAAATGTTTTTGTTTTCCACAATAAAAGAAAAGGCGTTACTGTATTAGCCTGTGGCCAAGCAGCGCAGTGCACGGCCCAGGAGTGAACAGTAACGAAAAGGCTTTCCGGATGGATCCCCTGGAAAGCCTCTCTTCAACCTTTGCTCTTTCATTCAATTTTCTTAGAATATCCACTGTAATAGCGGCGATTGCCGATCGTTGTATATGCCTGGACCCGGTAGGAGGCTCCTTCCAAATAATCGTCAACGAATTCTGTTTCATCCCCATTAAAGCATATTTTTACAACGGTATACTCGCCATCCGCTATACTCCTCTTGACCGCATATCCATTTGCGTTCATTACCTTGCCCCATTGAACCGCAACCTGGGTTTCCGATAACCTCTTAACAGACAGTTTTGAGGGCTTGTCAATAACTGAAGTATAATAAACCGGAGTAAGCGATCCTGTTTCCTTATTTCTCACATAATATCCATACAACCGCCCTCCTTCCAGCTTTTCTTCATCCCGATAAGTGCATCCGGATAACTGCCCGATCAAAACATCCTCTCCGTCTGATGAGCGATACACCTCGTAGTGATCTTCCTCATTTCCAGTCCATGCTATCTCAAAATATTTGCTGCCGTTTCTTTTAGCGGACTTAATATAAAAATCATATTTTGCGCTCTCTTCCACACTGTTTGCCACCAACACGTCAAATATGAAAAAATCTGCCCCCAGGGATTTATACCGGCTGATTTCCTCATAAGAGGACACCATATATACATATCATTTCAGGCCGGAGCCCGCCATGTCCGCCGCTAATTCCTCTGTCAGATATTTCCCTTCTACCGACCAGCTGCTGACCCCTTGCTCCTTGCAGAATTTAATAAATTTCTCCGGAGTGTTGATGGATTCTTCAATGATATCCTGGGGAGGCATCCATAAATGAATCCATTGAAAGCACCCCGCGTCCGAATACGCCCGGACCATATCCGTATTTTTACCGCTCAAAACAATACGGCTGTAAATTCCTGTGTTTTCTCCTACTTCTGCTTTGATCTGATTTATAATATTTTGGCATTCTTCGTAGTTTACCTCTTTTACATCAAAAAGAAAATATGTGTCTTCATGCTCCTGTATCCAGGCCAGCAAATCTGCTAAGGTCATAGGCGTATATTTGTCACAGATTTTCCAGTTTTGAAAGGTATTTATGTCAGGCTCCATATTTTCGCTGTCATATTCTGTCCGTCTATTAACCCCAGGCCATGGCGTACAACAGCCGGCTTTGTCATATAATCATCCTCCCCTCCGGCACATCCGCAGAAGAGAAGCATAATTCCCAGCTGCAAAAAAAGTAAAAATTTCACCTTGTTGTTCATATAACTCTCCATTCCGCTGCCTTTCACCCGTTCGAAACGTACGCTGCCCGCTGCGCCAAAAAAGAGAACAGAAAGAACATATGTTCTCACAGACTCTCTTTTCCCGTTCCTGTTTATTCCGTTACAACGCCCTTCTGCAGCATCACATTTGCATACAAGGCAGATTCTCCGGTGGCAATAATAGCATAGGCAGTCCTGGCCTCGTCATAAAACTGGAACCGTTCAATATTTCCCACACAATCGCCGCCCCGGATATCGTGTTTTGCAATGATTTCCCGGTAGGTATCCCAAATCGGCGTCTCTACGGTGTCTCCGGGCATTACCTCCATCAGGTTTACCGGATGCTCCACATAGGTGTCCAGCGGAAATACCGTAAGGATGGCGTCCAAAAGCTCCGGCACCCCATGTCCGTCGCAGCGGATTACAATGGCGTCCTTTCCCATGGATTCTGCCGGGAAATTCCCGTCGGAAATTACCAGACGATCGCTATGGCCCATTTCACAGAGCACCTTTAAAAGCTCCGGAGATAAAATTTTCGGAATTCCTTTCAGCATTCTTTTCCTCCCATCTTTTTATGGAAAACGCCATAAGCCTGCTACTTATGGCGCTTCCTGCACGTCTGTAAACTGCGTAATTCTTATTTAATGGTCTTATACAGCGGGCCGTAAGCCTGGCATGCACGATAATCCTGGCCTTCCTTATCCTGCCCAAAGGCATTCCATGCGGAGGGACGGAAAATCTTCTCTTCCGGTACGTTGTGCATTGCTACCGGAATCCGCAGGATGGAGCAAAGGGTAATCAAATCCGCTCCGATATGTCCGTAGCTGATGGCGCCGTGGTTTGCGCCCCAGTTGTTCATTACATCATAAGCGGTCTTGAACGCGCCTTCTCCGGTTACGCGGGGTGCGAACCAGGTGCAGGGCCAGGTATAGTCGGTACGCTTCCAAAGTACATCCGTAACTTCATCCGGCAATTTCACGGTCCAGCCTTCTGCAATCTGCAGCATGGGGCCTAAATTCTTCACCAGGTTCAGACGAACCATGGTTACCGGCATCTCTGCTTCCGTCACGAATCTGGAAGAATATCCGCCGCCTCGGAAATATCCGACATCCGCATAATTCCAGGTGGTGGCATTCAGAATGGCTTCCTGATCTGCTTCGGTTACTTCGTACCAGGGCTTCATCACATTGTTTCCGCTGCCGTCCGTTGCTTTTCCACAGGCATCAAGACATGCGGCGCCGGAATTGATCAGATGGATAAATCCGCCTGCTTCCATTGCCTTTCCTTCCAGCTCATAGCCGCCGGCCGCTTTCTTCACGGCTTCCGGACTCCAATAGGTACGAACGTCTGCAAAAATCTGGGCGCTGTTTGTTAAAAGTTTGCCAAACAACATGCCAAGGCCGTTCAAAACGTCGTTCTCTGTGGCCAGCACGTAAGGCTCTCTCGCTCCGTTCCAGTCGAAGGAGGTATTCAAAAGAGCTTCCGGATAGTCGCAGTTGGGATAGAAGTCGGTCCACTGTCTCTGCCCCTGGAATCCTGCTGCAATGGCATTGTGGCCTACCTTCTCTTCTTCCCTTCCCTCCGGAAGGTTGTCGTTTCCGTTCATCAGATCCTTGATGATGCACATCATCTTCACTACGAATTCCCAGTCCTGATCCTTCTCTTCCCGGGTCTTCTGCAGCTCCTGCGGATTCTTGTCGAAGCCTTCCTTGCATTTCTCCCTGGTCCATGCAAGCGCTTTCTGATACTCCGCTTCATCGTAAATGCCTTCGGTCATCCGGCGGATAATTTCTACTTCATCCACGGATTCTACCCGCATTCCCAAATATTCTTCGATAAAGGCCGGATCAATGATAGATCCGCCGATTCCCATACAGATGGAACCGATCTGCAGATAGGACTTACCTCTCATGGTAGCGGCCGCTACGGACGCACGTCCGAATCTTAACAGCTTCTCCTTTACATCTTCAGGGATGCTGGTATCGGTGGCTTCACATACGTCATGGCCATAGATTCCGAATGCCGGAAGGCCCTTCTGAGCATGGGTAGCCAATACGGATGCCAGGTATACGGCGCCCGGACGCTCGGTTCCGTTAAAGCCCCATACGGCCTTAATGGTCATAGGATCCATATCCATCGTCTCTGCCCCGTAGCACCAGCAGGGGGTAACGGTCAGGGTAATATCTACTCCTGCCTTCTTAAACTTATCTGCACAGGCGGCTGCTTCGGCCACACGTCCGATTGTAGTATCTGCAATTACTACCTTTACCGGTTCTCCGTTGGAATAACGGATATTTTCCTCAAAAAGCTTTGCGGCTGCTTTCGCCATGTTCATTGTCTGGTCTTCTAAGGATTCCCGTACCTTCAGTGCACCTCTTCTTCCGTCGATGGTCGGTCTGATCCCAATCACCGGATAATCCCCAATCAACCTTGATTTCGCCATAATAGCATTCCTCCTTCTATATAATCAATGTTACTAATTACTTACATGTCCATTGCTTCGGCCAACCCTATGTACCACGCCGTCCCCGAACATTTCCGCCGAACAAAGAACGTACCGTTTCGTTTTCTCACAAAAAGAATTATCCGAAAACAATCCGAATTTTCTTGTGATTTCAACCAATTTTACTTTCTTTCCTTCTTGTCTTTAGTGCAATTATACTATTCATTTTCGACTGCGTCAAGTGTCTTTTTTTGGTTTTCAAACTTTTTAAGCGAAACGGTTCGTTTTCTGTTTTCTTCCTATTACAAAGCAGCAGACGATGTGCGTCTCATTACGGATTGGATGGGACAGCCGCCTGCCTCTCCTCTCCCCCTTTGAGATTTTTCACGGAAGCCCCCTCCTGGATGCTGGCGCTGAAGTGGATTTTTACCGGAAAATCCCATTGCTTGCTTCGAATCCGGTCCATCAAAAGCTCCACGGCCCGGAAGCTGATTTCTTCCATGGGCTGCACCGCCATCCAGATTTTGGGCCGCACCACCCTGGATACGATCAAATCGTCAAAGCCGATGATGGAAATATCCTCCGGCCAGCTCAACTCCGATTCATTCACGGCCATAATCCCGCCCAGGGTGGTTTCGTAATTCCCTAAAAATACCCCGGTCGGCCGGTCTTCCATGGCCAGAAGCTCCTTCATGCCCTCATAGCCCAGCTCAAAGGAATGCCGCCCCAGCTTCAGATAGCGTTCCGATACCGTAAGGCCCGCCGCTTCCATGGCATGGCGGTACCCCTCTATGCGGGCAATTCCGGAATATTCCACATCGGAAGCAATCACGGCAATTTTTTCATGATGATTCTCAATCAGCAGATTCACGGCCCGAAACGCCGCCATATGGTTGTCGAGCCCTACAAAATCGTATTCGGCATCCTCAAAGGCCCGGTCAACCAGCACCACCGGAACCCCGGCCTCCCGGGCCGGGCGGACATAGGCGCCGCTTAAGCTTACCGGAAGGATCAGGATCCCGTCCACTTTTTTATTCAGCAGGAATTTCAGATTCTGCACTTCCACTTCTTCCTTATTATAAGAGTCGCAAATTAAAATCCCGTATCCCCGTTTGCGCAGCTCGTGGCCGATATGGTGCAGCAGGCTTCCGGTAAAAAAGCTTTCAATATCGTAGACCATAACGCCCACGATTTTCGTCTGATTTGTTACCAGCCCCCGGGCAATCTCATTCACCTCATAGTGCAGCTCTTCGATGGCTTCCTCGATCAAAGCCTTGTTTTTGGGCAGCACATTCCCTCCGTTCAAATATTTCGAAATCGTAGCCAAAGACAGCCCGGTCCGGTTTTTAATATCACGTATTGTAGCAGGCATTTTTTCCCTTCCGGGCCGGAATTGTTATTTTTTTCACAATCCACCCGGTTTCCTTTCCTATCCTGGGTAAAACCCTTCGGTTTCCCCTACTTTCCCTTACCTGTAACGATATGCTATTTTCCCGCCTTTGTCAAGTTTACAATAAAACGGTATCCGTTGCGATTTTTTCCCGAAACCTCCGATCATGCTCCACAAAGAGCATTGTGGGCTTGTAATGCAAAATCAGCTCCTCCACCTGCATCCTGGAAAATACGTCCATATAGTTCAAAGGCTCATCCCACAAATACAAGTGGGCCGGAGTCAGCAGGCTTGCCGCAATCAGGATTTTTTTCTTCTGTCCTTCCGAAAAGTCCTCCATATTTTTTGAAAATTGGGCCCGCTCCATATCCAGCTGCCGCAAAATCCCGCAGAAAATGCTTTGATCCAGCCCCCGTGTCCGGCAGAACTCCAAAATGCTGCCCTGCAGCATGGACGTATTCTGGCTCACATACGAAAGAATCAGCCCGGAAGCCGTTTCGCAGACGCCGGATTCCAGAACGGGCAGCTTCCCGCTGCCGGATTTTTGCAGAATCATCTTCAGCAGCGTAGATTTCCCGCAGCCATTCTCCCCGTGCAGTGCAATCCGGTCCCCCTGATTCAGCGAAAACGTCACGTCCGTAAAAACAGCCTTTTCGGCATCCTCATATTGCACCCCATATTCCCGCAGCCGGAGAAGGGTTTGCTTATGATGGGAAAGGGGCGTAAGCTTCAAATCCTTCACCTCCTCCAAATCCACCAAAAGCCCCTCCTTTTCTTCCGTTTCCTGCCGGATTCGGTTCTGCATCTGCTTCACCCGGCTCTGCATCTTTTTCGTCTTGGCTCCGATATAGGGCCGGTTGCCCTTCCCCCGGTCGTGCTCTTTGATCGGGTCCCGGCCGATCTTCGTGGCCTCGTTCTGGTCGGCCCACCGGGCGGCCCGGGCAGACGCCTGCTTCAGCTTGCCGATTTCCTTCAAATGCTTTTCGTTTTCCGCTTTTGCAAACTGATCCCGCCGCTGCTTATTTTCCCACCAGCTGGAAAAATTCCCCTTCTGAACCTCTATGGTCTTCCGGTTCAGCACCAAAACATGATCCACGCAGTCATCCAAAAACTCCCGGTCATGGGATACCACGAGAAATCCCTTTTTCGCCGCCAGATACTCCTTCACCGTTTCCCTGGACTCCTGGTCCAGATGGTTCGTTGGTTCATCTATCAGTAAAAAATCATTATCTCCGGAAAATAGTACGGCCAGCAGGATCTTCGTGCGTTCCCCGGGGCTTAAGGTTTCAAAGGGCCGGTAGAGAATTTCCGCACTTTCATGTAACTGCTCCAGCTCGCAGATGACCCGCCACAGCTCACACTGCTGCTTCAGCTCCTCCAAAAACTCCGCTGCCGGAAGCTTCTGCTGCCCGGGCGTAACCACATAGGGAAAATAATCGAATCCCGTCAAGGCGCTGATACTTCCGGAATAAGAATATTTCCCCATCAGCAGATTCAGAAACGTCGTCTTTCCCTTCCCGTTCCGGCCGATAAAGCCCAGCTTCCAGTTGGTATCTATGGAAAAAGATACGTTTTCGAACACATGGTCAAAGCTGCCCTCATAAGAAAATGATAATTGATTCACGTGAATCTGTGCCATTTTGCATTCCTCCTTCCTTCGGATGGCCCTAAGGGATTTTCATGAAATAAAAAAAGGGCCATTTGCTGCCAAATCGTCCTTTACATTCACTCACCTCCGGATTCCGGATTCCCTGCTTACTGCCCTTTCGGAACTTTGGAACAATGATCCGTTCCGTTCTTCTGCAGCCGTCGGTATCCGCCCGCATTTTTTGCGCACAAAAAAGAGAGGTTATGAGAACATAATCCACTTTTGGCAACATGATACGGCAATATCCCTGATACTGCCCAAACCTTCATGCAATCAAAAGTAAATTATATCCGCATCTTTTCACCTCTCTCTTCAAACTGGGCTTATTTTAACACAAGTTCATGCCCTTGTCAATTTCTATTTTTGTTAAATTTTTATCAAACTTTTCTGTCCCTCCGATACAGGCAGCACCCCAGCACCGCCGTAATTCCTTCCGCAACAGGATACACCAGCCAGATTCCCGTCATCCCCCAGAGGGCAGCCATCAGAAAAGCCAGCGGAAGAATCAGGACCAGCCCCCGCAAAAGGGAAAGGATATGAGCCGGCAGCGCCCGTTCCACGGAAGTAAAATATACAGCCAGGATAATATTGTATCCCACAAACAAGCAGGACGTAAAATACAGTTTCAATCCGGTCACGGCAATTTCCTGCAGCTGCCGATTTCCCTGGCTGTTAAAAACCCCGGTAACCGGACGGGCAAACAGAACAATAAACAGATAAATGGCAAACGAAACAACCGCCATCGCAGCCAGGGCATACCGCAGCTGAATTTTGGCCTGCACACGGTCCCCGCTTCCGTAAAACCGGCTGATTAAGGGCTGAACCCCCTGAGCGATCCCGGTATACACCGCAACCACCACCAGGGAAAGATTCGCAATTACCCCGTAGGCCGCCACCCCCGTATTTCCTTCCAGCCCCAGAATCAGCCCGTTAAAGGTAATCATAACAACGGCGGAGGAAAGCTGGGATACCAAAGAAGGAAACCCCAAAGCCAGCTCCTGCTTCACAATCGCGGATTCCATCCTCGTTTTGCAGATCTTAAAGCTGTTCCGTTTCCGAAGCCAGTGGGGCAGCATCATTCCCATACTGATCAAAGGAGAACATCCCGTTGCAAGAATCGCCCCGAACATCCCCATTTTCATTGGAAAAACAAACACATAATCCAGCAGGATATTTCCGAAACTCCCGATCAGCATTGCGCCCATGGCAAGCTTCGGCCCTTCGTCATTACGGACAAAGCAAAGCAGTACGTCATTCCATATAAATGCCGGTGCAAAGAGCAGCAGCCATTTCAAATAGGTATTCGTCATTTCAAACACCGATCCGTCGGCTCCCAGCAGGACGGCAAGGCTTTTCGATCCGACAACGCCCACCAGAAAAAACAGTCCGGAAAACAGTCCCGCAAGGTACAGGGTATTCATATAAATCCGGCTGACCTCTTTCGTCTGCCCCTGGCTTTTACATACGGAAAACCGGGTTGCCCCGCCCATTCCCAGCATCATTCCCGTCCCGTGAATGAAATTATAGACCGGAATTGCCAGATTCAGCGCCGTTAAGCCCTCCGTCCCCAGCCCCTTGGATATAAAAAACGTATCCGCCAGGATGTAGCAGGAAACCCCCAGGGTTCCCAATACACTGAATAATGCGTAGCGGGCAAACTCCCGCAGATAATATTGCTGATTCTTATCCATGTATGTTCTTGGTATAACGGCAGTCCGGAAAATTGCTGCATCCCCAGAAACGGCCGAATTTGCCGCTCCGTTCCACCAGCTCCCCGCCGCATTTTGGGCAAAGGTTTAAAGGCATGGTTTCCTGCAGCTTCGCCAGCGCTTCAAAGCACTGCTGGTTCATCATACAGTCGTTTAACGCCCGATGGGCCCCTTCCTGACTGATCTGAAAATGCTCCGCCACATCCACCAGCTTATGGTGGCGCAGCTGGGGCAGGCAGCTGCGGGCCATAAACAGCGTATCTATGTAATCGTTGTCCACAATCCTTCCCAGATGCTTTGCGGCCCCATTGCAGATAAAATTTAAATCAAAGGTATGGATATTATGCCCCACCAGTACTTCTTTTCCGGCAAATTCCAGAAAATCCAAAAGGGCCGGCCCAATCCGGGGCGCATCCTTTACCATTTCATCGGTAATACCGTTCACTGCCGTAGCCTGGGCCGGAATCCTCCGGCCCGGGTTCACCAGCGTCGAAAAGGTATCCGCAACTTCCCCGTCCTTTACCTTTATTCCGGAAATTTCTATAATCTCATCCTCCGCGGCATTCACCCCTGTGGTTTCCAGGTCAAATACCACATAGTCCTTTACATATGTCACAAGACGTTTTCCTCTGTTTTTTTCAGTCATGTCTTCCTCTTTCTTCTCTCTTTTGTTATGGAGAGGGTTTTTATTCCAAACATATGTTCTTCCTCTCTTCTTTTCCAAGACTATGGGTATTGTAGCATGTTTTTTTATTTTTTACAAGAGCCCCATGAACCGAAAAGATCCGGTTCCCCTGTTCCCATTACCGGTGCCTTCTATTTCACATCCTGCTCCCAGAGGCAGCGTGGCCATCGGCCAGCGATGGTCGGAACATATGTTCGAAATCACAGGAATTCCTTCCGGCCATTCCCACTCCTTCAGAAAGGTCCGGCTGTCCACCGTCTCCTCATATCCCGCATTGGTGCAATCCGTAAAATCCCCCAGCAGAATCCCCCGTACCTGTTCCAGGATCCCCGCCAGCTTCAGCTGGGTCAGACACAAATCCACCCGGGGCAGCCGCTCTCCCACATCCTCCAGAAATAAGATACTGTCTTTGAAATCCGGACAATAAGGGGTTCCCAGCAAACGCACCAGCACCGATAAATTCCCGCCCAACAGACGTCCCCCGGCCCGGCCCTCCCGAACGGGTAACAGCGGCTCTCCCGGCGGATTTTCAAATAACCGCTCCTTCCCCCGGCAGGCCGCAAAAAGGCTTTTTACCGTAAAAGCCAGGCCCTCCATATTCATTTCCGTTTCCCAAAGCGTTTCCGGCGCCTGCAGATCCGGCCGCACCATGGGGCCATGAAAGGTTACAAGGCCGCATTTTTTCTGTATCCCGCAATGGATGCTGGTAATATCGCTGTACCCGATCAGGGGCTTGGGATTCCTCCGGATGGCATCATAATCCAGATGTTCCAGCAGCTGAGCGCTGCCGTAACCGCCCCGGACGCAGAAAATTGCCTTTATCTTTGGATCTTTGAACATCCGGTTCAGATCTTCGGCCCGGCTCCTGGCATCCCCGGCCAGATACCCCCTGACCCGTTCCCTTTTTCTTAAGGTTTCCCCCATCTGCACCCGGAAGCCCAGCGCTTCCAGCCATTTTTGGCACAGCTCCTCTTCTCCCGCTGCCACCGGGGACGCCGGCGACGCCAGACCCACCAGATCTCCTGTACCAAAGCTTTCCGGAAAAATCATTTCCATTCTTTTCCCCGCCTTTTTATCCGCCGCTTTCTGCGGCAGTCCGATTCCTTCATCCTATGCGGCTTTCGGGGATTTATTCCCTTTTTTCGGGATTTCCTGCATATCCCTTCCGGTTTTCTGCATATATTTAAGGAAAAACCCAGGAGAACCCCATATTGATGGATGACTTTTTAAACGCCTATGAAGGAGAATTTATCCGGCTCTACCGCAGCTTCCACCAGTGCGCCGAGCTGTCCACACTGGAATATGAAACCGGCGCCCTGATCCGCGGCTGTCTGGATCAATGGCAGATCCCCTATCGGTACCCGGTGGCCGACACCGGTATCGTAGCCGTTATAGAGGGAAAAAAGCAGAGAAAAGAATCCCCCGGTGAAAACGGGCAATCCTCCTCCCCCGCTCCCAAAGTCGTGGCTCTTCGGGCCGATATGGACGCCCTGCCCATATATGAAGACCCTCACCGTCCCTTCTGCTCCAGGCATCCCGGCATTATGCATGCCTGCGGCCACGACGCCCACATGGCCATTGCCCTGGGCGCCGCCCGCTATTTTAAGGAACGGGAATCGGATTTTTCCGGCTGTGTTAAAATTTTCTTCCAGCCGGCGGAGGAAACCATCGGCGGAGCCGAACGCATGGTGGCGGAAGGCTGCATGGAAGATCCCGCTGTGGATTACGTGCTGGGACTCCATCTGGCCCCCTATCTGGAAACCGGAGACATCGAGCTGAAATACGGAAAGCTCTATGCTTCCTCCGACGAAATTTTCCTTTCCGTAAAAGGAAAAAGCTGTCACGGCGCCTATCCTGACACCGGAACCGACGCCGTAGTTTTAGCCGCCCAGCTGATCTGCGCCCTGCAGACCATTGTGAGCCGGCAGGTTTCCCCCCTGGACCAGTGCGTCCTTTCCCTGGGTACCATCCACGGCGGAAGCGCCCATAACATCCTTGCGGATACCGTGGACATTACCGGGGCGCTGCGCACCACCGACCCGGATACCCGGCAAAAGGTAAAAGCAAGTATCACCCGGCTGACGGAAGCGCTTTTGTCCGCCCAGGGCGGACACGGAAAGGTTCATTTCCAACCCGGCTATGACGCTTTGATCAATACCGATTCCCTGGTAGACCTGCTCTTTCGTACCGCTGTGCCCATCCTTGGCCGGGAACACGTCCATTTCAAACAAACCCCGGGCATGGGAGTGGAGGATTTTTCCGCCTTTTTGAAAAAGGCTCCCGGCGTCTTCTATCATTTGGGCTGCAGAAATCAAAAAAAGGGCCTGACGGCCCCCTTACACAGCAGGGAATTTTCTCCGGACGAAGGCTGCATTGCCCTGGGAATCCGGCTGCAGGCGGCCCTGGCCGAAAGCCTTTTAAAGAGCTAAGACTCCGGCCGGACCGCTTTCCCTTATTCCAAACTGATGCCGCTGCTGGCGTAGGCGGACACCCGTTCCATAATAAACAGATTGCTGCCATAGCTTGTAGTCGCTTCCACCGGCACAGATTCCAGACGGAACGCCAGCTTTTCTTCGGCTGCGCCCCGCCTTAGGGCTTCGGCCCTTGCCAGCTCCTTTGCCGTTTCCGCCGCCCGTTCCCTGGCTGCTTCCAATTCCTCCTCAAAAAAACTCTCCCCGCCCCCTGTCACCCGGAAATTGTTCCCTTCCGGGTTAGGCAGGATTTCCATCGTCACGCAAACCTCCACGTTTCCCACAACGGCCCCCAGCGCATTGGCCACATTGGAATACGCGCCAATCAACGCCCTCGTATGAAGCAGCTTAGCCACTTCCCCCAGAAATACGCCGATGGGGCCGCCTACCCCAATCAAAGGCACTTCGCAGTACAGCCTGCATTCCATAAAACTTCTGTCCGAGCCAGGAGAAACATACGTTCTCCCCACTTCCCCTAAATCCGCTTCCTCGCGCTCCTTCACCGCCGCCTCATAAATCTGCTCCACCAGATATTCCAGGCCCGGGTTCAGTCCTTCCTTCCTTAGCTTCGGATACTTGTCCCAAAGCAGGATCCGCCCGATATTACAGTAAAGCCGTTGCTCCACCTTCCGGTAAATCAGCCGGGCCAGGGCTTCTTCGGACAGCTCCAGCAGCTCACCCATGACAGCCAGGGCATCCCTGGATGCCTGGGTATCATAGCCATTGTAGTCTCCCAGCACATGCATGGCGTCCGTAGGCGTGATTCCGCAGCGGATCACCACCCCCTCGTCCACCAGCCGGTTTAAATTATGGGGAACCAGGGTAATCCGGTACTTTTCCTCCAGCTGCGCCAGATTCATGGGGTTTTGATAAAATGCCGCCCCAATCCGCCGCTCATAGGCCGTGTAAGCCTTGTTCTCCCCAATCTCCTTTAAGCCCACGTAAATATGCTTCCGCCAGCTGTTCACCTTCCCCTTCTGCTGCCGCTCCTGATGCAAAAGCGCCCTCAATTGAGGAAAGCGGGCGCCTGCCATACAAATCGGCATAATGCGCCGGCTGCCCAGGGAAAGCGCCCCCTCCTGGTCCAAAAGCACTTCCGTATCTCCGCCCAGCCCGAAGGTATCCACATACATGCCCTTTACATAGATCTTCCAGTCTCCCACGGTAATTCCGCCCGATGCCCGGACAGGCGCCCCGTTCCAGATCAGGGAAATATCCGTGGTTGTGCCGCCCATATCTATCACAACCCCGTCCCGGACCTGGTGGAGCTCCGCCGCTCCCATCACGCTGGCCACCGGCCCGCAAAGCAGCGTTTCCACCGGACGCTTCACGGAAAGCTCCTCACTCATCAGGCTTCCGTCGCTGCGCACAATCACAAGGGGTATGTCCATCTTCCGTTCCTTTAAGGCTGTTTTCACCGCTTTCAGGAATTCTGCGATTACAAAAATTAAACGTGCATTTAATAAAGCTCCTGCTCCCCTTCCGATTACGTTTTTCTCCTGAAACAGCTCATAGCCGCAGACAGCCGGGATTCCCAGCTCTTCCACGATTTCCCGGGTCTTTTTCTCCAGGGCAGCCCCGGTGCCCTCTGCAAACAGCTCCACGATTCCCACTGCCTGACAATCCCGCAGCGCTTCTTTCAGTCGTCCCTTCGTCTCTTCCCAGTCCGGCTCCTCTAAAATTTCCCCCTGCAGCGTCTCCTTACAGTCAATAAAAATCAAGGTATCGTCGGCCTTCAGCCCATAATTTCCGCCCAGCTCCTCTATGGTTCCCTGCCTGGCTCCCAGAAAAATCAGCTTTCCCCGGCCCCCTTTGTTTTCCACACAGGCATTGGTGGCAAGGGTCGTAGACAGTGCGATCCCCTCCGCCTTCTGCAGCAGCTCCCCGGGCAGAAGATCCAGAACCTTCCCGATTCCCAGGGACAAATCCTCCTTGGTCGTAGGGGTCTTGGCCGCCGCCAGGATTTTTTTCTCTTCCATATCATAAATTACCCCGTCCGTACAGGTTCCGCCTGTGTCAATCCCGATTCCGATTTTCATTTCTCCACTCCTTAAATCCAGATTTTATTTTCTATTTATCAAAAATTCCTGGCAGCCATTTTCCCTTGCCCATGCTTCGTATTCTGTCAGCAATGCTTTTGCAAACCCTCTGTTTCGATACGGTTCTTTTACAAAAATCGATTGAAATCTGCCCTTCTTATGGTAATATTATGGTAGCATACTGAAAAACAAAAGAAAAGGAGAATTTTTCAATGGAGAAGATACAAATCGGAATGATCGGATTAGGGGCGCGGGGACTGTCACTACTCAAGGATGTGGTTCTGCCCTTGGGGAAATCGGTGACTGCAGTTTGTGATACTTATCAGGACCGCACAGAGCAGGGGGAAGAACTGGTGTTTGATGCCACAGGCATAAGGCCCCGGGGCTATCTGGATTATCAGGAAGTGATAAGTGATGAAAACGTAAATACAATTGTTATCACAACGGCCTGGGAAAGCCATGTGGATATCGCCGTGGCCGCTATGCGGGCCCAAAAAGCCGTAGCCATGGAGGTGGGCGGCGCCTATTCCCTGGCCCAGTGCTATGACCTCATCCATGCCTACGAAGAAACGAAGACGCCCTTTTTCTTTTTGGAAAACTGCTGCTTCGGCCGTCGTGAAATGATGGTAAAGCATATGGCAGACCAGGGCCTGCTGGGGCAGATCGTCCACTGCAGCGGCGGCTATCACCATGACCTTCGCAGGGAAATTGCCTTCGGACGGGAAAACCGTCACTACCGGCTTCGGAATTACCTGGCCCGCAACTGTGAGAATTATCCCACCCACGACCTGGGCCCGATTGCCAAAATCCTGAACATCAACAACGGGAACCGGATGCTGACCCTTTCCTCCACTGCTTCCAAAGCGGCCGGCCTTTCCGAATACATCCGCCAAACCAAGCCGGAGGATCCTTTTTTAAATAGCCAGACCTTCGCCCAGGGGGACATTGTTACCACGGTCATCAAATGCGCCAACGGCGAAACCATTGTCCTGACCCTGGACACCACCCTGCCCAGGTATTACAGCCGGAATTTTACCGTACGGGGCACCCGGGGGATGTACGAAGAAGCCACCGACTCCCTGTTTTTGGACTCCGAAACAGATCGCAGCCATGACTTTGACTGGCGGACTGCCTGTGCCGGGAACGCCAGGACCTACGCGGAAACATACGACCATCCTCTCTGGAAAAAATATCTGAAGGAGGGCGTCCAGGGCACCCATGACGGCATGGACTGGCTGGAGTTCAAGGTCTTTTTTGACGCTCTTTGCACCCGGCAGCCCATGCCTGTGGATGTTTATGACGCCGCAAGCTGGATGGCAGTCACCCCGCTTTCCGAATTGTCCGTGGCAAAAGGCGGCGCAGTAGTGGAAATCCCGGATTTCACCGACGGAAGGTGGCTGATGCATCGGGGATTTTAAGGGCATCCGGAATTTTAAGGGTATCAGGGATTTTAAGGACTGGCGAAGGGCCTTTTATTCCTTCGCCGAATTACCCGGCCAGCCCGTTCAGCTTTTCTACCAGTGCTTTCAGCTCTTCTAAGGTTACGGCTCCGTCGCCGAAGGAAAGGACATTCCGCAGAGGCATGTCACGCATCATGGCCTCCCGCATTTCCTTGGTGCTCTCTCCCAGAAGTTCATCGTCCCGATCCGAAATCCCGGCGAAAACAACCTTGCCCAATAATGCCCTGGCTTCCTCACTCCGGTCTATGTCGAAGATATCCCCTAAGGTAGTATCCATTGTTATTTTTTTCACGGTCTTGCGGCCGCCGTTTACGGAAACTTCCCCGGCCAGGCGGATATCACGGCAGGATGCTCCGATTTCAATGCCGTACATGCCTTTTTCCACAAACCAATCCCTGGTTTCCGGATCGTAATAAGCAAAATCCCGGTCTTTCAGGAAAAAGGTTACGGTCTTTGTTTCTCCGGGCTGCAGGGAAATTTTTTCAAAGCCCTTCAGCTCATGTACCGGACGGATGGCCCAGGACTTGCCGGGCGCCACATACAGCTGTACTACTTCCTTTCCGGCGCAGGCGCCCGTATTGGTAATCTCTAGGGAAACCTTCAGGGTATCCCCGGTTTCAAATACTTCCCGGTCCAGCTTCAGATTGTCATACGCAAAGGTCGTATAGCTGAGGCCGTGGCCAAAGGGGAACAATACCGGCATTTTCTTGGTATCATAATAGCGGTAGCCTACAAATACTCCCTCCCGGTATTCTACCGTATCTCCCTCTCCCCGATAGAACAGGTAGGAAGGATTGTCCTCCAAATGCAGGGGGAAGGTTTCTGCCAGATGCCCGCTGGGATTGACCTCCCCATACAGTACCTTTAAGGTGGCGCCGCCTACGGCCTCCCCGGCCAGATAAGTTTCCAATACTCCATTTACGCTGTCAATCCAGGGCATTTCCACCGGAGAACCGTTGTGCAGCACCACTACCGTGTTGGGATTTACCTTGGCCACCTGCTCAATCAGCAGGTTCTGAACCTCCGGCATCCTCATATGCTCCCGGTCATAGCCTTCGGACTCATAAGCCTCCGGCAGCCCTGCAAAAATTACGGGAACCTTTACCCGTTTTGCCAGCTCCACGGCCTCCATAATCAGTCTTTCCGCCCCGGCCTCTTCCTTAAGGGAATAGCCCATGGCATACTTTACCTGCTTTTTATCCGCCAGCTCCCAGGCAGCTTCTACCTTGTGGCTGTTGATATGGGAGCTGCCGCCTCCCTGGTATCTGGGTTTTTCCGCAAAAGCACCTATAAACGCCACGGTATCGTCTTTTTTCAAAGGCAGGGCCCCTTCATTTTTCAAAAGCACCATGCATTCCGCCGCCGCTTCCCGGGCCGCCTCATGATCCCGTTCCCGGTCAAATACCGCCGCTTTATCCCGGTTTTCCTCAAAACGGAATACGATGTTCAAAATCCGTTCCACCGCTCTGTCCAGCACTTCTTCCTTCAGGCTTCCATCCCTTACCGCTTTTACAATTTCCCTGTCGTTATGGCCGAAGGAGGCAGGCATTTCCAAATCCATCCCGGCTTCCAGATCTGCCACCCGCTCGTTGACAGCGCCCCAGTCGCTGACGACAAATCCGTCAAATCCCCATTCCCCACGCAGGATATCCGTCAAATATTTCCGGTTTTGGGCCGCATAAACCCCATTGATCCGATTGTAGGAGCACATCAGTGTCCAGGGCTTTTCCCCCTTCACCGCCCGTTCAAAGGCCGGCAGGTAAATTTCCCGGGCCGTCCGCTCATCCAGCTGGGAACTGGAGCTCATCCGGCGATGCTCCTGGCTGTTTGCCAGAAAATGCTTGATACTGGTTCCTACATTCTTACTCTGAACGCCCTTAATCTGGCTGGCCGCCATCTCCCCGGCCAAATAGGGATCCTCGGAATAATATTCGAAGTTCCGGCCGCACAGCGGGGAACGCTTGATATTTACCGCCGGGCCTAAAATCACGCCGACTCCTTCGGCCTGGCATTCCTCCCCTAATATTTCCCCGATCCTGGTCAGAAGCCCCCGGTCAAAAGAGGCCGCAGCAGCGCACCCGGCCGGAAAGCATACGGCTTTGATGCTGTCATTGATCCCCAGATGATCCGCTGCATCGTCTTGCTTCCGCAGTCCGTGAGGGCCGTCGCTTACCATCATACGGGGAATTCCCAGCCGTTCCACCCCCTTGGTATGCCAAAAATCAGAACCGGAGCATAAGCCGGCCTTCTCTTCCAACGTCATCTTCGCTACAATCGCTTTTACATCCATGGTCTGTCCTCCTGCTTTTTAAGTTTATTTTATCTGACTCCTATTCTACCACAGAATCTCTTCCCGGAAAAGGCCGTATCTTAACCAGAATATAGGTCAATATTATCCTTGTCAAAGAATTAACAAATGAAATCCCATTGAAGGAAGCCTCGGGATATGATATCCTGTATAAGCAGTATGAAGTTTAAAACCTATGGAACATTTATCTGGATTTAGAATTCTGCCGAACGCAACACAAAAGGAGACACCTATGACGAAAATTCCGGAACCCCAGGGCTACTACGAGGTGGTACGGACCCCGGAAGCCACCAATATCCGCTTTGAAACCATTACCGACAGCGGCAGCTTCATCCCCTTCCACTGGCATCATGCCCTGGAAATGATCCTGCTCCTTCAGGGGTGCATGGAACTTACCCTCCGGCAGCAAACCTGGCAGCTGCAGGCAGACGACTGCTTTGTCATTCAGGCGGATTTGCTCCATGCCACCAAATGTATCCATGCCAGCCGTTATATCCTGGTGCAGATTCCCATGGACTTTCTGTGCCGCTATGTGCCGGATGCGGAACATATGTTCTTCCCATGGAAGCCAAAGGATGCTTCCCGGGAGGCCAACGCGTGCCATAACAGCTTGAAAGCCCTTTTAAAACAAATGCAGCACCTGGAAGAAGCAAAGCCGGACGGTTACCTGCTTTCCTTCAATATCTGCCTGTTCCGGCTTCTGCAGCTGCTGTATGAAAAGGTCGGCGTAACGCTTACCGCCCCTCCCCGCCAGCCACTCCTGCAAAACAAAGAACGCCTAGAAACCGTTTTTGACTACACACTGGAAAATTATGCCAAGCCTATTTCTATTCGGGAAATTGCGGGGTGCCTTTCCCTGCAGCCCGAGTACTTCTGCCGTTTTTTCAAAAAACAAATGGGCATCACTTATCTGGAATTTTTGAACCGGGTCCGGCTGTCCCGGATTTACCGGGATCTCCTTGACACCAACGAACCTCTCCGTCAAATCCTGGAGACCCACGGCTTCACCAACTATAAGCTGTTCCGCCGCATGTTCCAGGAACAATTCCATGCCACCCCTTCCCAGATCCGGGAAAAAAGAGGGCAGGACCCCCAATCATAACGACTCCGGCTTCACAGCAAAAACGGCAAAAAAACCCTTGCCAGGCTTAGGAAAATGAAAAATCCCAGCACATCCGTTACCCCGGTCAGAAAAATCGAAGATGCCAGGGCCGGATCCTGCTTTAACGCCTTAAGTACCAAAGGGATCAGCGCACCGGAAAGCCCGGCAATCATCATATTGCACACCATTGCGCCAAAAATAATACAGCCCAGATAAAAATTATCATAAATCATGGCCACAATGACCCCGGTACAGATTCCCATAAAAATCCCGTCCACCAGGCCCACTGCCGCCTGCTTGAGAATCAGCTTCCAGCTTCCCTTTAATTCCAGTTCCCCCAAAGCAAGACTCCGGATAATCACCGACAGCGTCTGGTTTCCGGAATTCCCGCTTAATCCGGTGACAATAGTCATCGTTGCAGACAGGGCCACCACCTGCGCAATCACATGCTCGAAACTCTTAATTGCAAAAGAACCCAGAAATGCCGTAATCAGATTCACACAGAGCCAGGGCAGCCTGCGGCGCACCGATTCCGGAATCGTGCTGTCAATGGTTTCTTCTTTGCTGACACCCGCCAGCTGCAGCATGTCTTCCGTATGCTCCTCCATAATAACGTCAATGATATCGTCTACGGTAATAATCCCCAGCAGCACCTGCCGCTTATTCACCACCGGAATGGCGTTCAGGTCATATTTGGACACCAGGAGGGAAACCTCCTCCTGATCCGTTTCCGGCTCCACATAAATCACCTGTTCTTCGCTGATGCTGCTTAGTGTATCCGTATCATTCGCAATCAGAATATCCCGCAAATCGGCAGTACCCACCAGCTGCTTCTGGTGGTTTAATACGAAAATCGTTTCAATCAGCTCGGTCTTCGGCCCGATCTCTTTGATTTTACGAAGCGCCGCCCCTACTGTCAGCTGTCCGTTCAGGGCAATATATGCCGTTGTCATCAGCCCTCCGGCCGTGTCCTCGTCATATCCCAGAAGCTCCGTAATGATTTTCCGCTCTCCGGCCCGCATCAGGTCAATCAGCTGTTTTCTCCGGTTAATCCTAAGATTCCCCAGAATATCCACAATATCATCCTTCTGCATAAATCCGAAGATCTTAAGAAGCCTGCTGTTGTCCAGTTTATGAATCAGCTCTACCTGCAGCTTCTCGTCTGCTTCCTCCAACAGCTCGGCCAGCTTCTCATCCTCTAAAAGGCCGCAGAACCGGCTTAACAGCTCTTCTTCCCAGTCTTCCATGGCTTCTGCCAGATCCACGGGATGTATGTGCTCATATAATTCATTAGCTTTTGCCGCGTCTGCCTTCCGCAATGCCTCTGCAAACTGCGTCTGCCGAAGTTCCAGAATCTCCTCCTGGCTGTATTTCGTTTCCTGTCCCATGACATCACCCCTGTTCTTTCAAAGCCAATCTTTTGTGTCCCGGTACTGTTTGACTTTATTTTTCCAAAAAACGTTTTCAAACATACCCTAAAAAAATAATAACACAACCGAACCGGAACAGGCAACATAAAAAGTGGGCAACCCTGCTTCTACTCCTCTCCCCCATGTCCTTTCAGCTTTTTCATGCATCACACGGTCACTGTGCCAAGATATACAGAACGTACGTTCGATACATCTTCGTTTTTCTTTGTGCCGCAAAGACATGGAATTTTCATAAAAAATGAAATCATGTTTTGCAAACCATTCCTCAATTTCTGCTTTATTCTTTGCGTCTTAGACTCCATGGTTGTTTGTAGAAATCTTTCAATTCTCCGCATAATAAAAGGTGCAACGCCTTAATGAATCACTAAAGACCTTACACCTTTTCGTTTGTTGGTTTATTTGGTTGTGATTTTATAGATCTAAATCAGTTGTGGCAATACCAAAAGATTCAAGTTTTGCTTTCAATATCTTTAATTGATATTCAAGTTCCTTTGTGCATCATCTGATTTTTTGATACGTTGTAAACTTATGTAGTTATCAATCAAATTATTAATCATTTCTTTATCACTTGGCATATTCTCACCACCTTTTCATTGCCTGGTTATAATATGGTATTTTGTTTCTATTTATATTATAATAGATAGAATGGAAGGTGTAAAGCCTTTATTCCATCATCAATGTTCTTATTGAACTGTCAAAGGCTTTGTACTCTTTCTTGTTTAGTAGGTTATGGCATATGAAGAAATATAAAAATGAATCGCTCAAGGCAGTGAGGCGACACGAATCAGTAGGGATGAGGGCCGGGGATCTGCGAAAACTTTATACCTATCTGAAATTATTGGTCCGGGTATATACGGACTTTGCTCTGAAATATTTGTTTAATATTTGTTTTAATTATCTCTTGATTACCCGCAAAACAAAAAATCCTGAATTCCTCCCATTTCAAGGTTTTCAGGACTCTCCACAATAGCGGAAGAGGGATTTGAACCCCCGACACCACGGGTATGAACCGTGTGCTC
>CAJUSQ010000038.1 GCA_910588885.1 uncultured Lachnospiraceae bacterium | reverse complement strand
CGGCTCTTGACTGTCAATCATAGATTAACTCGTGTTTTACGATTTCCTCTGCCTGTGCCTTGCAATCTGTATGAGTTCCAGACAGAGGAGGCGCTGTATCAGGCAGTGGAAGAATTTGCCTATGTCACATACAATCATGTTATTGGCTATGGCCCGGACATAAACAGGCAGAAAAATACCGCCACCCGGTTAAGAGTGGCGGTAGGTTTACTTGTTCAAAAAATCTGTGGGGAGAATGGCGAGCACCGCCGAACCGGCAAAATCTTTGATATTGCGGGTAAGGATGTAGCTGGCCCCGTTCCGCTGGGCCACGGCATCAGTTTCAATGGCCTTTCGCAGCGCCCGGTAGGAATCGGCGAAGAACGGTTCCCGCTTTTGCAGGATGTCTAAGATTACGTTTGTGTCGATCAGGATTCTCATTGTTTGGCCAACCGTTCCTCTTGTATGGTTTCTTCATCCATGGCGGAGTCTTTTGGAATAATACCAACAAGGCTGTCCAGCACCGCCAGCTTGTTTACGGTAGGGCTGGTGAGACGGGCAATATTTCTGCCGTTCTTGGTAATGAATACGTCCTGCTTCATAGCCATTTCCAGATATTTGCCGAGATTTGTTTTAAACTCGGCTGCGGTTACGATCATAATATGCGCCTTCTTCATGGTGCATAGTATGTTCTTCTGTATTTTTTATACGAAAATCGAACGAAAATGTCAAAAAATCGCACAATATATTTCGTTCGATATTTACATAAAAACTTCCTTATCTGGCTGTGCCGAACCTTCTATTCTTCCTTTTCCTCCGACCAGAATTTCCGGATCTGCATGGTCTTGGCAATGGTTTCCAGCAAAAGGGGAATGTCAATGGGCTTCGTCAGATGGGCATCCATGCCGCATTCAATCGACATACGGATGTCGTTTTCAAAAGCGTCGGCAGACAGGGCAATGATGGGGATATTGGCCAGGGCCGGATTTGGCAAACGCCGGATGGCTGCCGCGGCCTTCCGTCCGTCCAGAACCGGCATCTGGATATCCATCAGGACCAGGGCGTAATCCCCGGGAGAGGAGTTTTTTACCTTATCTACCGCAATACTGCCGTTTGTGGCCGTTTCGATCAAAAATCCAAGGCCCCGGAGGATCTCGGTTTCGATCTGCAGGTTGATGTCGTTGTCGTCTACCAGAAGGATCCGCTGGTTCAGCAGATGGGAAATAATATCCTCGGTATCAATGAAGAAAGAAAGGGGCTGGCTTTGAATCCGCAGGCGGAGAGTTACCGTAAAGGTGCTGCCCTTTTCCGGTACGCTGCTGACTGCAATTTTGCCGCCCATGGCCTCGATGATGTTCTTGGTAATCGTAAGGCCCAGGCCGATGCCGTGGACACCGCTGAAGGTGGTGTTCTTTTCCCGCTCAAAGGGTTCGAAAATGTGGGTCAGGAATTCTTCGCTGATGCCGATTCCATTGTCTTTTACCACAAACTGATAAACGGCATAGTCATTGGGCAGTTTTTTCAGCTCGGTGATGGATAAAAAGATCTTGCCGCCTTCCTCCGTATACGTAACGGCATTGTTAGCCAGATGCAGCAGGATCTTCCGCAGCTTATCCTGGTCGCTGAATACATCGCAGTGTTCCAGGTTGGCGGAATCCACGGTAATGTCGATCTTTTTCTCTACTGCCTGGGGCAGCAGGAGCGTACGGACATCATGGAGGATGTCGCAGAGGTTGCATTCGCTTTCCAGAATCCGGATATCGTTGGCTTCCGCCCAGGAAATTTCCAGCACTTTTTCAATCTGATCCAAAAGGAGACGGCTGGAGGTTTCGATTTTTTCCAGATAATCCCGGACGGCTTCGTTTTGGGTACAGCTTTTTTTGGCTAAGTCCGTATAACCGAAAATCGCATTCAGGGGCGTCCGCATATCGTGGGACATATTGGAAAGGAAGGTGTTTTTTGCCGTGATCGCCAGGGTCGCGTTGCTTAATGCATTTTCCAAAAGCTGCTTTTGCTCGATCTCCCTGCGCACCTCTTCATCCACCCTGCGGTAGCCGAATACAATCTGGGAAACATGCTCCCGGCTTCCCACATTTACAATCCGAAGCTGCAGATACTGAATCTGCTGGTCCTTAATGATTCGGTAATTGATATAAAAGGTTTTGGTAGAGGCCAGCTTTTCCCGGATATATTCCGGGGAAGTGACTTTGATAATAGTTTCGCAGTCTTCGGGATGTACCCAGGTCTTCACATAGTCGGATATGTACCAGAGAAAGCCCCGGGCCTGGTACTTTCCCTCAAATTGATATTCTGTTCGATTGCTTAAACGGTAAGGAAATATTGTGTCCGTATCCAAATCCGCATACAAAATAGAATCATAATTGATGCTGAGCCCTTCAATAACCTCCAGGCGGCGGAGATGTTCTTGATTGAGGGTTTTCCGCTCCTTGTCGTATTCTTCAATCAGGCGTTTGATTTTCCGCTCTTTTTTCTCCTTTTCCTGGATCAAAGCGGCCCGTTCGGACAGCAAACGGTTCTTTTTTTCCGTGGCATCGCTGATAAAAACATAAAAAAGACCTCCGGCCGAGGTATGCTCCGTGTAATGTCCGTAATCCTCCAGCCAGCGAACCTCTCCGTCCTTTCGGATAATCCGGTATTCTACATAATCCAGATCGTGCCGGTTTGAGGAAATCTGCTCCCGGATGCTGTTTTCTACCGCTTCAAGGTCTTCCGGGTGAACGAAGCCCCGGAAGGAGTTTCCGGTATATTCCCGGAATTCCTGTAAAGTCCTGCACTGAAAGATACGAAGCAGCGCACGGTTGGCATAGACGATCTGCTCCGTTTCGTCGGCGCAGTAAATGAGAAATCCACCGGGCATCTCATCCATAAAGCGCAGCATTTCACAGACGGTCCGAAGATTCTGGGGGTCGGCGGTAATGCTTGTGGGGAGCCGGTGCTCCGGTTCAAGTGGATCTATCGGAATACCGCAGCCATCGGCGGCAGGTTGTGTACGGTTCATTTCCTGTTCAAGAAGCTTGTAAAGGTCAACGGTATTGTTGCCCGGAATACTAAGCAAGGAAAGGATGGTTTCAATTAAAATGGAATCGGTCTGTTGTTCTGTCATGACAATGTACCTCCTGCATATAGATAATTTTACCATAAAAAAAGAGAACTGTCATTATCAATATTCAGGATCAACGGAGTGGTTTTAATGTTGCGGCAAAATCTGAAATAAGATATAATAGGAACACTTGGGAAAGAAAAGCGGGCGCGTCAGGGATTTTGTGCCGGCAATCCCATGAGAAAGTAAAGGGAAAAGGAGCGGAAATATGATAGTAGTAAAACCGGAAATAGAAATCATTGATATGGGTGAATATTCGGAAATATTAAAAAAACTGGAAAAAATCGGGCGGGTCTGCTATAAAAGCGAGGACAAGATCGAAGCGCATTCCGCAGAAGCATTTATTGCCCGGCTGCTGAAGCGGGGCCATGAATCGGTGATTGAACATGAAAATATCAGCGTACGGGTCATTTGCGACCGGGGTGTGACCCATGAGATCGTACGGCACCGGGTTGCCAGCTACAGCCAGGAAAGCACCCGGTACTGCAATTACTCCAAGGATAAGTTCCGGAATCAGATTTCCGTGATTGATTTGGCTACGGGATTTTCCTATGACCTGGATGATCCGGCAGACCGCCGGAAGTATGAAATTTGGCGGGAAGCGATGGAGTGTGCCGAGAAGCATTATTTTCAAATGATAGAAGCCGGGGCCTCTCCCCAGGAAGCCCGGTCCGTCCTGCCAAACTCCCTGAAAACAGAATTGGTTATGACCATGAACCTGAGGGAATGGCGTCATTTCTTCCGGCTGCGGCTGGCCGGCGGCGCCCATCCCCAGATGCGGGAGATTGCAGGAAAGCTCCTTACCATATTTCAAAGGGAGCTGCCGGTATTTTTCCAGGATGTACAGGAGTAGCCGGAGGGGAGGGGTTGCTGTTTACCCCCATGGTGTTCACAGTAACGAATCCGGCCTATTGAAAGTTGCCTTACGGCAAGAGACCGGATTCTGTCCCTCATTCTTCATCCAATAGGTTGCCCTGATATGGGTTGTGTGATATAATTATGACCAGAAATAATAGGACAAAATCAGGAAGGAGAAGGATCCGGTTATGGAAATTTTAATAAAAAACGGGCGGGTGCTGGATCCTGCCACAGAGACGGATCAGCCTGCGGACGTACTGATTCAGGATGGGAAAATTGCGAAGATCGGTACGAAGCTTGTGGCAGAAGCGGATAAAGTGATTGACGCGGCAGGATGCTTTGTAATGCCCGGGTTTATAGACCTGCATGTGCATTTGCGGGATCCGGGCTTTGAGCATAAGGAAACGGTAGAAACCGGGGCCAAGGCGGCGGCCCGGGGCGGTTTTACGACGATTCTGGCCATGCCCAATACGAAACCGGCAGTGGACAACGGCGATGTGGTCCGGTATGTGCTGAATAAGGCCGGGGACGTGGCCCTGGTAAATGTGCTGCAGGCAGGAGCCATTACCAAGGGGCAGCGGGGCGAAGCCCTTTCGGAGATTGAAGATATGGTGGAAGCGGGGATTTCGGCCCTAAGCGAGGACGGGAAGTCCGTGATGAATACCCAGCTCTACCGGGAAGCCATGATGCTGGCGGTGAAATATGACATGCCGATTCTGGCCCACTGCGAGGATGCCAATCTGGTCCACGGCGGGGTCATGAACGAGGATGAAAATGCTAAGCGGCTGGGAATGCCGGGCATTACCAATTCCGTAGAGGATGTCATCATTGCCAGGGATATTATTCTGGCGAAGGAAACCGGGGCGAAGCTGCATTTGTGCCATTGCTCCACCAAGGACAGTGTGGAACTGGTGGCAAAGGCCAAGGAGTGTGGGATTCCGGTGACCGCAGAGGTTTGCCCCCATCATTTTACCCTGACGTCGGCGGAGATCGAAGCGGACGACGCCAACTACAAGATGAATCCGCCCCTTCGGACCAGGGCAGATGTAGATGCGCTGATTCAGGGACTTTCGGAGGGGACAATGGATGTGATTTCCACGGACCATGCCCCCCACAGCAAGGAAGAGAAGAATTGCTCCATGAAAAAGGCGCCCTTTGGGATCGTGGGACTGGAAACGGCGGCAGCCCTTACGATGACGGAGCTGGTGGACAAGGGACATTTGACACCCCTGCAGATGGCGGAGAAGATGAGCTATCGCCCGGCACAGATTCTGGGCCTGGACAGAGGGACTTTGAAGATCGGAAGGCCGGCGGATCTTGTGGTGTTTGACCCGGAAGCGGAATACCGGATTGATGCCGAATGGTTTCAGTCCAAGGGCCGGAATACGCCTTTTCACGGAAAACAGGTGAAAGGCCGGGTGAAGACTACGATTCTGGGCGGAAGAATTGTCTATGACTGGGATGCGGAAAGGAAAAATTATGATTGATAAATTAATAACAAAGATAAAGAAGACCCATGCCCCCATTGTAGTGGGGCTTGATCCCATGCTGTCCTATGTGCCGGAGCATATCCTGCAAAAATCCTTCGGGGAATTTGGAGAGACGCTGGAAGGGGCGGCCGATGCCATTTGGCAGTTTAATAAAGAAATTATTGACGCCGTATGGGACTTGATCCCGGCGGTAAAGCCCCAGATCGCCATGTATGAGCAGTTCGGCGTTCCGGGCCTTGCAGCTTTTGAGAAAACCGTTTCCTATTGCCAGAAGAAGGATCTGGTGGTAATCGGGGATGTGAAGCGGGGAGATATCGGTTCCACCTCTACGGCATATGCAGCAGGCCATATTGGCCGGGTAAAGGTGGGCAGCCGGGAGTTTACACCCTTCCATGAGGATTTTATTACGGTGAATCCTTATTTGGGAACCGACGGCATCAAGCCCTTTGTGGAGATCTGCAAAGAAGAGCATAAGGGACTGTTTATCCTGGTGAAGACCTCCAACCCTTCCAGCGGGGAGTTTCAGGACAGGCTGATTGACGGCCGCCCCCTCTATGAATGGGTGGGAGAACAGGTGGCCCGGTGGGGAGCGGAATGTATGGGGACTTCCTACAGCGCCATCGGGGCCGTTGTGGGAGCCACTTATCCGGAGATGGGAAAAGTTTTGCGGAAATTAATGCCCAAGAGCTTTATCCTGGTACCGGGCTACGGCGCCCAGGGCGGGACCGGCAAGGATCTGGTGCATTATTTTAATGAAGACGGCCTGGGTGCGATTGTAAATTCTTCCCGGGGCATCATTGCGGCCTACAAGCAGGAGCAGTACGCTTCCTTCGGGCCGGAACATTTTGCAGAGGCTTCCCGGGCGGCTGTGGAAGCCATGAAAGCCGATATTGAAGGTGCGTTAGAAGGAGAAAAATAATGGCAGAGAGATTCAAGGAGCAGGCAGTGGTAATCCGCCAGGAAGAGATTTCCTATGGGATTTACAGTATGTGGCTGAAGACGGATCAGATTGCGGCCCATGCAAAGGCGGGCCAGTTTATTTCCCTGTACTGTCAGGATGGCAGCAGGCTGCTTCCGCGGCCCATCAGCATTTGCCAGATTGATGTAGAAGACAGCGCCCTGCGGATTGTATACCGGGTGGTAGGGAAAGGGACCGAAGAATTTTCCACCTTAAGGACCGGAAGGCAGATTGAGATTGTAGGGCCTTTGGGCAACGGGTTTCCACGGAAAGAGAAGAAGGCGTTTTTGATCGGCGGCGGAATCGGGATTCCTCCCCTTTTACAGCTGGCAAAGGATCTGGATTGTGAAAAACAGATGATTCTGGGCTATCAGGACGAGCCTTTTTTACAGGAGGAATTCCGGAAGCTGGGCAAAGTCTATATTTCTACGGAAGACGGCAGCTACGGGACGGAAGGGAATGTTCTGGATGCCATTGCCGAAAACGGGCTGACGGCGGATATTATTTACGCCTGCGGGCCCACACCCATGCTTCGGGCTATCAAACAGTATGCGGCCGAAAATAAAATGGAATGCTGGCTGTCCATGGAAGAGCGGATGGCCTGCGGGATCGGAGCCTGCCTGGCCTGTGTCTGTAAGTCCAGGGAGAAGGACGGGCATACCAATGTACATAACAAACGGATCTGCAAAGAGGGTCCGGTATTCCGGGCAGAGGAGGTAGAGCTTTGAGGAACACGAAGGTAAAGCTGGCAGGCGTTACATTGAAAAACCCGGTCCTGACGGCATCCGGGACATTTGGCTCCGGCCGGGAATACGGGGAATTTGTGGATCTGAACAAACTTGGGGGCGTGGTGACAAAAGGGGTTTCCGGTGTTCCCTGGGAAGGGAATCCGGCTCCGCGGATTGCGGAAACTTACGGCGGGATGCTCAATGCCATCGGTCTGCAGAACCCGGGAATTGACGTTTTCGTGCAGCGGGACATTCCCTTTTTGACCCAGTACGATACGAAGATTATCGTAAATGTCTGCGGAAAGACGACGGAGGAATACTGCCAGGTGGTGGAACGCCTGTCGGATCAGCCGATTGACCTGCTGGAAATCAATATTTCCTGCCCGAATGTAAAAGAAGGTGGAATTGCATTCGGCCAGGACCCCAGGGCGGTGGAGGCCATTACCCGGGAAGTGAAACGATGTGCGAAACAGCCGGTAATCATGAAGCTAAGTCCCAATGTGACGGATATTACGGAAATGGCCAGGGCAGCCGAGGCCGGAGGCGCCGACGCGTTATCGCTGATTAATACCCTGACCGGAATGAAGATCGATATACACAAACGTAAGTTCGCTTTGGCCAATCGAACCGGAGGGCTTTCCGGCCCCGCCATTCATCCGGTAGCGGTGCGCATGGTCTATCAGACGGCCCAGGCGGTGAAGCTTCCGATTATCGGCATGGGCGGCATTGCAAGTGCGGAGGATGCCATTGAAATGCTGCTGGCCGGAGCAACTGCCATTGCGGTAGGGACGGCAAACTTTACCAATCCCAAGGCATCGGAGGAGATTGCAGAGGGCATCCGCAGTTTTATGGAAGAAGAAGGGATTGAGGATATTGCGGAATTGATCGGGGCGGTAAGGTGACCTGGCCTGTCATCCGGAGATATCGGAGACGTTACTGTGAACACCATGGGTGTGAACAGTAACCCGGTTATAAAAATCACAAAAATCAACCGATAAAAGTCTTGACGGAAAGATTTGTCAGGTGTTATGATAGATTTGGAACAGAACAGAACTTTTTGTGGCCGTGCCCGCGGTAACAGCAGCACGGATGAACAAGGGAAATGGGTGAGAATCCCATACGGTACCGCCGCTGTATATGCGTAGCCTGTATCCGATGATGAAAATCAGTCATTGGGGCAACCTGAGAAGGCAGGATGCAGGCGTTAAGAATTTTCTTTGAATGCATAAGTCAGAAGACCTACAAAGAGCAGGGAATTAATCGGAAGATTTGGATTTAAGAATCGGGAGATTGATTGGGAACACAGAAATACGGCTGTGGCGTTTTTGCCACGGCCTTTTTGGATTGATTTAAGAGAATCATCCCTTTCCAAAAAGTGGTGGCGCAGGAACGGAGGTGGGAGTTTCCGGTTATCACACAAGAAATATTATAAAAATAACGTAACTGTATTTTGATACTTTAAAAAGGAAAGGATGAGACATTTATGAGAAAAAAGATCGGAACGAAGCTTTTAGCCGGAATCCTGGTGGCAGGAATGGCAATGTCCCTGTGGGCCTGCGGCGGCGACGGAAATAACAGCGGTGATTCCAAACGGAAGGATGCGAAAGAAGTAATCGCAGACAATCAGGTGAAAACGCCGGAGAGTGACGAAACGGCCGGGGCAGACGGAACAGGAGCCGGGAAAGAGGATGCTTCCGGGGAACAGGAGCCGGGGAAACGAACCGAATATCCGCTGACGATTACCACCTATGGCTCCGACGGGGCAGAGCTTACAACCACTTATGAGCAGGCGCCGCAAAAAGTCCTTGCGGTATACCAAGGCTCCATTGAAACGCTGCTGGCGCTGGGGCTGGAGGATCATATTGCTGCTGCGGCAGGTTTGGACAACGAGGTACCGGAGGATCAGAAGCCCGGATTTACCAAATTAAATTATCTGGACGAATTTACGCCCTCCCTGGAGACAGTCACCATGCTGGAGCCGGATTTGATTTTTTCCTGGGGCTCCCTCTTTGGGGAAAAGACCCTGGGAGACGCCGGGGGATGGGTGGAAAAAGGGACGAATATTTATATGAACAGCAATACCCATCCGAAAAACGGGGATACCGCCTACCGGAAAACCCTGGAAAACGAATATACGGATATTCTGAATATCGGGAAGATTTTCGATGTGCAGGATCGGGCAGAGACGATTGTGAAAGAAATGCAGGATACCATTGCAGAGGTAAAGGAGAAGACAAAGGATCGGGAAGAGAGGCCCAGGGTTTTGATTTTGGAATCTATGGACGACGGATTTACCAATTATAATGCCGATTCCCTGGGCGGAGACATGGTAAGCCAGCTGGGCGGCATTTTGGCCAATCCGGAGGGTGGAACCATCGGGAAGGAAGACGTGATTGCGGCCAATCCGGATGTGATTTTTGTGGTATACATGCCCTATTCCGGGGACGATCCCAAGCAGCTGGAGCAGGAAAAGCTGAATGTGATTCTGGAGGACGAAGCCTATGCCAGCCTGGATGCGGTGAAAAACAACAGGGTCGTGCCGATTATGTTAAGTGAAATGTATGCCAGTGCGACCCGGACCATGGACGGTATTGAGACCTTTGCGAAGGGCCTGTATCCGGATTTGGAATGAAATACGGCTGGTGTGATAAGAATAGAGGGATAGATCTTGAACAGAGAAATGCAGAAGGGGGAAAGGTCTTCCGTGTGGAAGACCTCTTTCTTCCTGCTAACGGGAATTCTATTATTGGTTGGATTGATTTTTTCCATATTGGCGGCGATTACCTTCGGAAATGCGGATATTTCCATAACGGAGGTTTATCGGGTGGTGCTGTATGAATTATTCGGCATGGAACGGTTTGCGGCCTATGGGGAGGGAGCCGTTCATGACGTGGTATGGCTGATCCGGTTTCCACGGGTTATTTTGGGCGTGTCCGTAGGGATGGGCCTGTCGGTCTGCGGAGTGGTGATGCAGGCCATTGTAAAAAACCCTTTGGCAGATCCTTATGTCCTGGGAATTTCGTCCGGCGCCTCCCTGGGGGCTACGGCGGCAATCCTATTTGGCTTTGGGACGCTCTTTGGCACCAATTCCGTGGGAGTGATGGCTTTTTTAGGCGCAATGCTGACCTCCTTCGGCGTTCTGTTTATTGCGAATATGGGAGGAAGGGCCAACGCCGGGAAGCTGATTCTGGCAGGTATGGCGGTCAGCTCCGTCTGTTCGGCTTTTTCCAGCTTCCTGCTGTATATTTCCAATGATAAAAACGGGATGGCAGAGGTGACCTATTGGACCATGGGAAGCCTGGGCGGTGCAAAATGGGAAAATGTGGCGGTGATACTGCCGGTGATTTTGCTGGGGACCTTGTTTTTCTGGACACAGTTCCGAAGCCTGAATTTGATGCTTTTGGGAGATGAGGTTTCCATTACCCTTGGAACGGATTTACATAAAGTCCGGACGTGGTATATGATACTGGCTTCCCTGATGGTGGGCTTTGCGGTTTACTGTGCCGGAATGATCGGGTTTGTAGGGCTGATCATTCCCCATGTAATCCGGATGCTCTTTGGGACGGATCACAGGCGGATGATTCCCCTTAGCGCAATGCTGGGGGCAGTTTTTCTGGTGTGGGCAGACGTGATTTGCCGCAGTATCCTGAAGAATGCGGAGATGCCCATCGGGATTTTCGTATCGCTGATCGGCGCCCCCTGCTTTATTTACCTGATGGCGCGGAAGTCTTATGGATTCGGAGGTGGCAGGGAATGAAGATTGCAGCGGAGCAGATCGCCCTTAGCTATGGGAAGCAGCAGATTTTAAAGGATGTGTCCGTAAACGCCGGAAAGAAAGAATTTGTGGGGATTATCGGCCCCAACGGAAGCGGGAAGTCCACGCTGTTAAAATGCATATACCGTGTATTAAAGCCGGATCAGGGCTGTATCTACCTGGGAAAGGAAGAGCTGCTGCATCTGCCGTACCGGGAATCTGCCCAAAAAATGGCAGTGGTGGCCCAGCACAACTATTATAATTTTGAATTTTCCGTACGGGAGGTTGTCCTCATGGGGCGGACACCTCATAAGAAGCCTCTGGAGCGGGACAATGCCGAAGATTACCGGATTGTGGAAGAAGCCCTGAAAACCGTGGGGATGGCTTCCTTTGCGGAAAGGAGCTTTTCCACCTTATCCGGCGGAGAGCAGCAACGGGTAATTCTGGCCCGGGCATTGGCCCAGCAGACGGAGTGCCTGATTCTGGATGAGCCCACCAACCATCTGGATATTACCCACCAGCTTCAGCTGCTGAAACTGGTAAAGCAGTTGGATGTTACGGTGATTTCCGCCATTCACGATTTGAATATGGCGGCCGCTTTCTGCGACAGGCTCTATGCCTTGAAAGAAGGTAAGATTGTCGGGAACGGGACGCCGGAAGAGGTATTGACCCGGGAATTTATCCGGGACATCTACCAGGTGGAAACGGAGCTTGTATGGGACAGCAGGGGACGGATGCATATTCTCTTCTTGTAGGGAAAGGATTCGGATGAGAGCGGGAACGGTACTGTCCCCGCTATTCCTGCTGTTTTTTCTTGTAAGCGTCCATAATATCCATCAGCTGGTCAATGTACTTCCGTTCCGTATGTACCGCAAAGGCATCCGGATCAATGGGGATATTCAGCTGGGCCATCCGGCGGATACTCCAGATATAGAGGATATCCAGGGCAGGAATCAAGTCTTCCCCCAAAGGGGTCAGGATGTATTCCACCTTCAGGGGAATCGTATTATACTGAATCCGTTCCACCAGGCCGTCTGCGGCCAGCTCCTTCAGCTGCTGGCTTAAAACCTTTTCACTGACCTGCAGGGTCTTTTTTGTTTCGTTAAAACGGATTTTTCCATAATGGTGGATGTGATGTAAAATGGTCATTTTCCATTTGCCGGAAATGCAGCCGGTTACGTAATGATAAGGATTGACGGGTTTGTTCATAATTGCACCTCACAAAGTTTTCTATTGTTGTCCGGCCGGGAATTTGCCGTAACATGCCGGAAGGAAGCTAAAAGTAATTATCTTTCGTTTCGGTTATTTAGTATCATAAAGGTAACTCCTGACGTTTTTATTTTATCAGATAAAATACAGGGTTTTCAATAGGAAATTAGAAAAAACGGGATTTTTTTCGGATTGCAGCTGTTTCCGTAGTGTGCTACAATAAGAAAAAGAACGAAAAGGATTGTTGGAAAGGGGGAATTAAGATGGAGACCCGTGTGAACAGGGCGTTAGAGAACCGGAAGAAGGGCTACAACTGTGCCCAGGCAGTCCTTTGTGCTTACAGTGATTTGCTGGGAGCAGAAGAAGAACTGCTGTTCGCTGTGTCGGAAGGCTTCGGCGGAGGAATGGGCGGAATGCAGGGTGTCTGCGGGGCCGTAACCGGGATGTATATGGCGGCAGGGCTTAAAAACAGCTGCAAGGATTTGGGAGTGTGTTCCACCAAGCCGGTGACCAGCCGGATGGTGCGGGAGCTGGCAAAGGATTTTAAGGAAAAGAACCAGTCCCTGATCTGCCGGGAATTAAAAGGCGTGGATACGGGAAAAATGCTGCGAAGCTGTGAGGGCTGTATTGAAGATGCGGTGCGCCTGATCGGAGAGCACTTTTTCAAAGAGGATTTGGCAGAGGCTTCGGAGGAATCATGTATCTGAAAACGGAAGAAGTGAACTTATATTATGAGGTACAGGGAAAGGGGAAACCGCTGCTTTTGATTCACGGAGTTGTGGTGGACTGCGGGCTGTATCAGGATGCGGCCAGGCTCCTTAGCCCCTATTATCAGGTGATTACCTATGATCGCCGTGGGAATTCCAGAAGCGTTCCGGTGTATCGGCAGGAGTACGACGTGGAGGCCCAGGTCAGGGATGGTGCGGCGTTGCTGGAGCATCTGGGCATTTCCAGGGTTTTTCTGGCCGGAGCCAGCGCCGGGGCAATCATTGCGTTGGAGCTGTTCCGGTCTTGTCCGGAGAAAATAGAACATGTGTTCTTGTATGAACCGCCCCTGGTTTCCCTTTTAAAGGAGGAAGATCAGGGCCAGTGGGTGGCCAGGATTGAAAAGGATGTGGCAATCGGCAAAATCAACCGGGCCATGCTGGAATTTATGCTTTCCCTGGGAGAGACGGACGACAGACGGCCGGAGAAGCCCCGGGAAACGGAGGAACGGGAAATCGGGAACTATCCCAATTTCCTGAAAAATGAATTTGGGGTATTTATGCACTACACGCCGGAAATCAGATATTACAAAGAAAAATCTGATCGAATTACGACGGCGGTGGGTGAGCGCAGCGGAGAATCTAAATATGTCCGGGCGGCGAAGACCTTCAGCCGGCTGACTGGCTGTGAGCTTTTGCATTTTCCGGGCTGTCACAATCTGCCCTGCGATTTGCCGGGGGATTTTGTAAACGGGATCATGGGTGTAATGGCCCGGTACGGTTGGTAACGGAGGAGAAAGATGAATTTATTTGATATTATTGGGCCGGTAATGGTGGGGCCTTCCAGCTCCCACACGGCAGGGGCGGCCCGGATTGGCTATGTGGCGGGGCTTTTATTGGATGAGCCGGTAAAAAAGGCGGAGATCTATCTTCATGGGTCTTTTTTGGCGACCGGGAAAGGACACGGGACGGACCGGGCGCTGGTAGCGGGACTTTTGGGGATGCAGACGGATGACGAGCGGATTCCGGTCAGCTTCCAGGTGGCCCGGGAAAAAGGGATGGAGGTGGAATTCCACAGCATTGAGCTTCTGGATGCCCATCCCAATTCCGTGCGGATGAAGCTTGTGGGAAGCAGCGGGAAAAAGCTGACGATTACGGCGGCTTCCCTGGGCGGCGGACGGATCAAGGTCTGTGAGCTGGACGGGTTGGAAGCGAATTTCTGTGCGGAATATCCGACTTTGATTGTGAGCAACAAGGACAAGCCCGGGATTGTCAATGAGGTAACGGCGGTTCTGGCCTGTGAAAACGTAAATATCGCCACGATGCAGCTTTACCGGGATAAGCGGGGGAGCCATGCGGTGATGATTTTGGAATGCGACGGGGAGATTCCCGGCACATCGCTGCAGCGGCTTCGGGAGCTGCCGGATATTTTGGATGTCACGTATTTAAGCCTGCAGGAGGCAAAGGAGTAAGCATGGGATTTCATTCGTTGGAAGAGATTGTAACTAAGACTAAGGAAGAGGGAAAGGCTTTCTGGGAAATCATGCTGGAGGATGATATGTCCGAGCGGATGGCTTCCCGGGAGGATTCTTTTGAAAAAATGCGCCGGATGTATCAAATGATGCAAAGCGCGGACCGGGAATACGCAAAAGGCGCAGTTTCCGCCAGCGGACTGGTAGGCGGGGACGGGGGCCGGATGGCGGATTATGCAGCGGAAGGAAAGAATATGTGCGGCCCCCTGATCGGCCGGGTGATGGAAAAGGCGTTGAAGATGGGGGAATCCAATGCCTGTATGAAACGGATTGTAGCGGCGCCGACGGCAGGCTCCTGCGGTGTAATTCCCGCGGTATTTCTGACTTATCAGGAAACCTACCAGACGTCGGAGGAAGAGATGGTCAAGGCGCTGTTTGTGGCAGCCGGGATCGGGATGGTAATTGCACAGCGGGCCTTTATTGCCGGGGCTACCGGAGGCTGTCAGGCGGAAATCGGCAGCGCCAGCGCCATGGCGGCCGGAGGGCTGGCCTATCTTCAGGGCGGCAAAGAGGAGGAGATTTTGAATGCCACTGCTATGGCTTTGAAGAATTTGCTGGGCCTGGTGTGTGACCCGGTTGCGGGCCTGGTGGAGGTGCCCTGTGTAAAGCGGAATGTGGTAGGGGCCGTAAATGCCGTGACCAGTGCGGACATGGCCATGGCAGGGATTACCAGCCGTATTCCGGCAGACCAGGTCATTGATGCCATGCGTTCCATCGGAATCACCATGCCCTGTGCCCTGAAGGAAACCGGGGAAGGCGGATTGGCAGCCACGCCCATGGGCATGGAGCTGAAGGCAGCCATCAGCCGCAAGTCGTAATGATGAAAAAAGCGTATCCGGAAATGAGCTTCGGATACGCTTTTTCTATGGGCGTTCCCCGGGAACGGGCTGCCTCTCGTTCTGTTATTCTACAAATACCGAATTATAACGGTCAATGCATTTATCCAGGGTTTCGGAGAAATGCCCGATGGAGCCCAAAGGCGCTCCGGAGCCGCTTAGATCCAGGGGCTGGCCGCTTTCCACCTGTTTGATCATCCATTCCAGAGCCTGGATCAGGGAATCATAGAGCCCGTCGAAGGGGGTGGAGTTGCTTAAGGATTCCTTGACCAGCTGTTCCGTGTCGGCCGTGGCCGCATCAAATTCCCCGACTACGGTTACAAGCTCCTGATATAAATTGTTGATTTCCGTAAGATCCAGATCGGTGATGTTTTCGTCGGTTACATCCTGGTCATAGATTACGTCCAGGATCTGGCCGCCGATGGAAATTGCCCGGCTGGCATTGTAAATGATCAGCCGTCCCTCTGCCTTCATCTTCGCCTCTTCTTCGCCCGTCCTGGAATCGACCAGAGCGGAAATGCTGTCCATGTACTGTTCTCCCAAGGGCAGGAAGGTGTCGATCACGCCGTAAATTGCCGCATGGTATTCCTTTGCCTTCTGGTATTGATTATCGGCGTAATCATAGCTGCCGTTGATTTCCAGGAAAGTGTCCATCAGAATCCGTAAAGGCTCTGCTATTTCCTTCACCAGCGAATCCAGTTCCCCGTAGTCCGGCTCCATATCGGCAAGCTGCAGGCAGTCGTCAATAATATCGCTGTTTACGCCGTATATCTGGTATCCATAAGTATATCCGCTGTCCGGGATGAGAGCAAATTCCTCCGCATCCTCTACTACCCAGAAATAATAGCCGATGGAGTCCAGGATTTCTACAATGTCATTGTTCAGATCCACATAGTAATTGTATTTGATAAGATCCATTTCTTCCGGGGTGTATTCACTTTCAGCGGAATTTTCATCCTCAGGGGATGCGTCTTCGTCTTCGGCGTCATCGGAAGTTCCCACGTCCTGGCCGGGATCGGATTTCCCGGAATTTTCGGTGCCGTTGGTTGTGCCGCTGTTGTCCGCGTTTCCGGACGAGGGTGTGTCCGCCTTTTTCCCGCAGCCGGATAAGGCCAATGTAAGCAGCAGGAGAAGGACGGCCGTTTTCGTGAAAAGTTGCTTTTTCATAGAGTACCTCCTTGGTGAAAATAGCAGCAGTCCCAAAGAAATGGACGCTGCAAAAGGTTAAAATTGCTTTGCTGCTATTATACTACGGATGTATCGTAATTTCAACGGGTTGTTGGAGGGTATCGTTCGGATCGTTCTGATGATTTTTTCGGGCAGGAAAAATTTTTCCGCACAAATCCCGGTTTCGTCCGTTATACAGAGTGAGAGGAGGAATCGTATGCAGCCGGATCTGGAAGAACAATATGATAAAATTTACCGTTACTGCTATTTTAAGCTGGGAAATCCGCAGCTGGCAGAGGATATTACCCAGGAAACCTTTCTGCGCTGTCTTGAAAACCGGCGTTTTCAAAGGGGCGGCCATCCCCTGGCGTATTTGTATACGGTTGCAAAAAATCTCTGCATTGACGAATACCGCAGGAAAAAGCCCCGGGATTTACAGCCGGAATTATTGGAAACAATCGGGACGGAGGCGGCCCAATCCGGGGAAGAGCAGCTTTTGGATGCAATTACCCTGAAAATGGCGCTCAAGGAGCTAACGGAGCAGGAGCGGGAAATGATCCTGCTTCGATATGTCAATGAAGTGCCTGCGGCAGAGCTGGCGGAGCACTATGGGATTTCCCGTTTTACCGTGTACCGGGAAACGAGGAAGATTTTAAAAAAGCTGGAAAGGGGGATCAAGGATGAAGCAGGAGAATAAGAAGCGGCTGGTCCGGGAACTGAAACGGATTTATGAAGGGCCGAAGCCGGTGGGGAAACAGGCATTTTTAGCGGAAATGCGGGAACGGGAGGAAAATCCTTTGAACTGGCCTAAGATTGGCCGGGGCCATATGCTGGCAGTGCAGCTGCGGTATATTTCGAAGGGCGTGTGGGCACTGTCGCTTGTGATTTTTTTCACAATCCTGTGGAGCAGCAGGTATGTGGAAGAGGATTTAAGATGGGCAGTCTGCGCCGGGATCCCGTTCCTGGGAATGGTGATGATTTTGGAAAGCTTCCGTTCCATGGCCTGCGGTATGGAGGAGCTGGAGCTGTCCTGCCGTTTTTCCCTGAAAAATGTGGTGCTGGCCAGAATGGGAATCCTGGGATGCGGGAATCTGCTGCTGCTTTTGACCTTTGCCGTTTTCATGGAAGGAAGATGGGCCTGTAATGTACTGTATTTCCTGTTTCCCTATCTTCTGACATGCTTCGGATGCCTTTTGGCCACCCGCAGGCTCCGGGGACGGGAGGGCCTGTATGTCTGTGCCGGGATTGCGGCGGCAGTCAGCTGTCTGGAAAGCTGGATCAACAACAGCTGTAAATGGATGCTGGAAGCGGAATATGGGGGATTCTGGTTTTTGGCCGTAGGGGTGATCCTGGCCCTGACGGTTCGGGAGGGCTTTCATATGATTGAAAAAACGGAGGAATTGATATGGAACTGAAAGTAGACAGGCTGACGAAACAGTACAAAAACAAGATTGCGGTGGACCGGGTTTCCTTAAAGCTGACCCCCGGCATATACGGGCTGCTGGGGGCAAACGGGGCCGGGAAGACCACCTTGATGCGGATGCTCTGCGGCATTCTTACGCCTACCGGGGGCAGCATCACGTTGGATGAAACAGATGTTTCCACAGAGGAATACCGGGACCGGCTGGGATATCTGCCCCAGGACTTTGGCTATTATCCCAATTTTACGGGATGGGATTTTCTGATGTATTTAGCGGCGCTGAAGGGGCTGGAAAAGGAGCAGGCAAAGCGGCGCTGCCGGGAGCTGTTGGAATTGGTGTCCCTGACCTCCATGGAGAAAAAGAAAATCAAGACTTATTCCGGCGGCATGAAGCAGCGGCTGGGAATTGCCCAGGCGCTGCTGAACCGTCCGAAGCTGCTGGTTTTAGATGAACCTACGGCGGGATTGGACCCGAAAGAGCGGATTCGGTTCCGGAAGCTGATGGAACAGATGGCCACAGACTGTATTGTGCTTTTGTCCACCCACATCGTGTCGGATGTGGAGCAGATCGCCGATACGATCCTGATTATGAAGGATGGGCAGCTGATTTATGAGAAGCCCAGGGAAGCAATCCAGGAAGCGCTGGAACAGCTTTATATGCGGAAATTTGAGGAGGATTGAGGATGAAACAATTTGGGATGCTGACAGGCTTTGAGTTTCGTAAAATTTGGAAACAGCGGAGCTCCTGGGTGACACTGGGCATTATGCTTTTGCTGGTGGTTTTCATGAGCAGTTCCATTTTAATGGGCAGCAGCTCTGTGACGGTGCAGTCCGGGGAAAGCTTCGGGGAGGGCGGCAGCCCGGAAGAATCCGGAGACGGCCGGGAGGTTTCCTTTTCGGAATCCAACGCCCAAAAGATCCGGATTGGCAGGGAAAACGGCCGCAGCCTTTCCGGCCGGGTCATGGATGACGCACTTTGGGATGAGGTGCGGCAGTATTATGAAAGCGGGGTGGTACAAAAATATCAGTATTCGATACAGGAAGAGGAACGAAAGGAAGCGAGACGCTATGAGGACGTGTACCGGATTTTCCGGGAGTTTGGAATCCTGTTCCGGGACGAGGTAAGGGAAAAGACGGCTGCGGAGCTGTATCAGGGCCGGAAGGATTATCAGGCCGTTTTTTACCGGGAATATGGGATGTCGGAAGGAGAACAGGATTATTGGGAGAAGCAGGGGGAAGCCATCGAAACGCCCATGGTCTATGAATATTCCGAAGGCTGGAGAGCCTTTTTATCCAGGGATGCTTATATGATCGGGATGCTTGTTATTTTTTTAACAGCCATTTGTGTGACAGGCATCTTTACCAAGGAGCATAGCCGGAAAACGGATCAGTTGATTCTGTGTACCAGATTCGGCAGAAAGGAACTGTATTTTGCAAAAATTTGTTCCGGCAGCCTGTTTTCCGTGATTTGCGGATTTCTGTTTCTGGGGCTGTCCGTGCTGTGCAACGTCCTGATCTATGGCCCGGACGGTTTTGGTGCGCCCATACAGCAGGCCATTGCCCAGTACGGGCTTCCCTTTACGATGGGGGCTATGGTAGGGATTACGGCGATGCTGCTGTTCTTCCTGAGCCTGCTTTCCGGGATTGCTGCCATGGTATTGGCTGAGATTCTGAAAAACGGTGTGGCGACCCTGGCCGTCTTAATCGGCGCCACCCTCCTGATTCGCATGATCCCGATTCCCGTTTCCTGGCGGGCCCTGTCCCAGCTTTGGGGCTGTCTGCCGCCCAATCTTTTGTATATGGAAAACCTGTTTGACCTGCGGCTGTTTTCCCTGTTCGGGGTCAGGCTGACGTTCTGGCAGTTTGCGCCTGGGGCGTATTTGCTGGTATCTTTTCTGCTGGTTTTGCTGGGGAAGCGGGTGTACTGCAGGTATCAGGTGAGCGGGCGGTGATTCACTCCTGTGGCCGTGCACTGCGCTGCACGGCCACAGGCCAATACAATAACGGCAGTGACTTCACTGAAATTCCTTGACAAATCGAAAAAAGTGTATTATCCTAAACACAGATAGAGCAAACCGATGAAAAAGAGTAGTAAGCTTATGACGGAAGTGACAGAGAGCCGCGGATGGTGGGAATGCGGCACGGAAGCATTTGCTGAATGGACTTTTGAGGGCGGCCTGAAGGACATGACATATGTCAGTAGGAGCCGCCGGGAACCGAACCCGTTATCAATCCGGCATGTATGATAGTACATGAGAGAGAGGACAGATCTGTCAATTTGAGTGGTACCGCGATAATAAGATTTTATTACCGTCTCAAGCGAATGCTTGAGGCGGTTTTTGCCGTGTTGGGAAAACAGTTCCTTTGGGAGACGTCCCCAAAGGCTGTTTTGACAGGGCAAAGGTCCTTCTGATTTCTCTTTCCGTCAGTTGTTCTATGTACCCACAGCAATGGGCTGCGGGGAAACGAAGGCAGGGGCTGGATTTACAAAACCCCAAGAAAAAGGAAGAAAAGAGGAAAAGAATATGAAGAAAAAGGTATTGGCAATGATGATGAGCGCAGGATTGGCCGCAGCCCTTTTGGGATGCAAAGCCGAAGACGGCGGCAGCGCCGGAGTTGAAAAAGAGGGGAAAACGGAGGAGGGAGTTTCCTATACCGTCGGTATTTCCCAGTTTGCGGAGCATGGCTCCTTGGATAACTGCAGGGAAGGCTTTCTGGCCGGGCTTGCGGAAGCCGGACTTGTAGAAGGGGAAAATCTCACTGTGATTTACGACAATGCCCAGACCGATACCGGAACGGCCAGTACGATTGCGGAAAACTTTGTTTCCAAGAAGGCGGATTTGATCTGTGCCATTGCAACCCCCTGCGCCATGAGCGCCTATAATGTCTGCATGGAAACGGAAATCCCGGTGGTGTATACGGCGGTTTCCGACCCGGTTGGAGCGGGCCTTGCCAAAGAGGACGGCAGCTGTGTGGGGAACGTTACCGGATCGTCCGATCTGCTTCCGGTCAGCGCGCAGCTTGAGATGATCCGCAGGATTCTGCCGGAGGCAAAGACCATCGGCATCCTCTATACCACCAGCGAAGCCAATTCCGTCAGCACCATTGAAACCTACAAGGAGCTGGCCGGGGAGTATGGGTTTGAGATTGTGGAATCCGGTATCAGCAGCATTTCCGAGGTGGAAATGGCGGCAGCGGATTTAGTGTCCAAGGTAGACTGCATTTCCAACCTGACGGACAATACGGTGGTGGAAGCCCTTCAAACGGTGCTGGCAAAAGCCAACGAGAAGAACATCCCGGTGTTCGGCAGTGAAATCGAGCAGGTGAAAAACGGCTGTGTGGCTTCCATGGGCTTGCCGCCTTCGCAGCAGGCTGTCTGGCCGGTAACATAAGCGGTATCGTTGCG
>CAJUSQ010000037.1 GCA_910588885.1 uncultured Lachnospiraceae bacterium | reverse complement strand
CCCTCTTCAGCTTGGAAAAATTCTCCGACTGATTGATGAACCAGATCGTATCAAATAAATTATAAAATCCGTTCAGCGTAAACCGGAAGGTGCACTTGGGATTGGAAGAGTATGCCCGGACGATCTCCGTATCCTTGGTCAGCCAGCTGTTTTCCAGGCCCTCGCCCCGGAATTTATTGTCATTTCCGGCAAACACGATTTTCTGAATAAATTTGCTGCGGTAACGCCAGCCATGGAACTTTGCCAGCAAACGGCAGAGGGTTTTTCCAAAGGACAGCGCCGCATTCGGCTGGGAGCCTGTTCCCATAATGACTGCACCCTTCAGCCCTTCCCCATGGATACACAAATACTTTCTTAATAAAAAAGAACCCATGCTGTGGCCCAGCATAAAATAAGGCAGTTCCGGGTATTTTTCCTGAGTCATGACCCGCAGCCGATGCATATCCTCCACCAGCACATCGCTGCCCTTCTCTTCTGCAAAAAAGCCCCAGTCCTCCCTGGAATTCACGGATTCCCCATGGCCCAGATGGTCATGGCCCACCACAAACCAGCCCTGGCGGTTCAAATATTCCGCAAAGGCTTCGTAGCGTTCGATATATTCCACCATTCCATGGGTAATCTGCAGGATTCCCCTGAACGGCTCCTGATCCGGCTTCCAGCAAATGCCATGAATCTGAGTCTTCCCGTCTGCCGATAAAAACGAAAAGGTACTGCCTGCCATATATTCCGCTCCTTTCTGACTGCCATGCGCTGCCGCGCCGCTTCTAACAAACCCTTAATTCTCCTGCGCTTCCCGGTTCTCGGTTTCCTGACGTACCTTTTCCCACTGTTCCCGCAGCCGTACCAAGAACTGTTGTTCGTTCATAAAGCACTCCCCGGCCTGTTCCATATGGGTCAGGGCTTCTTCATAACATGCCCCATGATCCTCTCTGGCCGTCAGAGCTTCTTCCCATTCCTTCAAAAAGGTATTCAGCCTTGCGGAAATATCCTGTACCTCCGCCCGCTCCAGCCGTTCCATTCCTCCGTCAAAGGAGCCTGCGGCTTCTGCGACCTTCCCCTTCTGGCCTTCCAGCCCTTCCGAAAGAAACGCGATCTTCTCCTGCACTTTGGCCAGCTGCTTCCTGCATTCTTCTGCCTGCTTCTTCAGCTCGTCCGCCGTATTCTGATATTTACCGGCATATACCCGGATCTCCTCTGCGGCCCCGACGAATTTGCGGCCCGATTCTCCCATCCGTCCTGCTTCAATGGCTGCGTTCAGGGAAATCACGCCCATCTGGCGGCCCAAATCCTCCATACCGGAAAGCTCCTCCGCTATTTTGTCCACGCCTTTGGAAAGCTCCTCTGCCGATTTCTTCGCTTCCCGGGCCGGATCGGCCAACGCACCGCCCTCTTCAGCCGCGGAAAGGATCCGGTCTTTGCTGCCGCGGATTTCCTCCGCTGCCTGATGGTACTGTCCGGCCGTGTCCTCCTGCTCCGATGCCAAAAGGGTCAGCTTCCGGCGAAGCAGATCCTCTTTGCCGCCGTACTCAAGCTCTGCTGCTTGGATCTGCCGGATATGGCCGACCACAGGGGTCAATGCCTTGTCAAAACGGTCCCGCTCCTGTTCGATCGTTTCCAATATATTTATTGCGGCACCGGATGTGCCTGCAATCCGTTCAAACGCCTGGTCCAGCTGCTCTAACCGCTCCTGCTGTCCGGCGATCAGCTGCTCCTGTTCTTTTGCTCGTTTCGTCCCTTGAAACACGTTCATCACTCCTTTTTCCTCCCTATTGTACTATTTTTCCGTCAAATGTGCAAGGCCAGGCCAAAAGTCAGCGATAATTTTTTATAATGATCTGCAATGTCTTTTTTCCGTTAAACTCATTGATCTCCGGATAATATACAAACGACATGGAGATGTTTTCCGTTCCCAATCCCTGAAATAATAAGTCTACCTTAGCCTTTGTAAATTTTTCTTCCATGTAATTCTTAAGTTTTTCGGTATCCCCGAAATACACGGCCTCCATCTGGCAGCCGTATTTGCTTTGAATCCGCATTTTGCATACATTCCGGCTCTTCCCCAGGATTCTTGCCGAAAGCACCAAAAGCTCTTTGTCTGCAAATACCGGCTTTTCGTTGCCTTTTCCATAAGGTTCCAGCAGGGACAATTGTTCCACCAGCTCCCGGGTAATGTAGTCGATCGGCATCGGCACGTCAATCCGGATTTTGGGAACCAAATCCGCTTCCGTCAGAAGGGTGTATGCGTTCAGCCTTTTCCTCATATCCGCCACATCCTCCTCCCGAAGGGTCAGGCCGGCGGCCATGGGATGCCCGCCGAATTTCACCAGAATATCCTTAATCCTGCAAAGCTCCTCATACATGGAATACTGGGGGATGGAACGTCCGGAGCCTTTCACCCCTTCTTCCCCCCGGGTCAGAATAAACACCGGACGGTGGAACCGTTCCCGAATCCTTCCGGCAATGATCCCTGCCAGGCTCTCATGGCAGTCCGGTAAAAACAGCACCAGCACCTTTTCCCCGGCTTCCACCGCTTCCCGGGCCAAAAGCTCTGCCTGCTCCACTCCCTTGGCCGTCAGCTCCTTGCGGCCCGCATTCAGGTCGGTCAGATCCGCGGCCAGGGACAGGGCTTCCTTCCCATCCTTTGACCGCAGCAGGTTCAATGCCCGGACAGCCGTATCCAGACGGCCGCTGGCGTTTAGGCAGGGCCCCAGAATAAATCCCACATGGTATGCCTTTATTTCCTCCGGCAGCAGGTTATTCTGCCGCATCAGCGCATGGAGCCCCGGATTATCCATCCCTTTTAAGCGCTTCAGCCCCTCCTTCACCAAAATCCGGTTCTCCCCGGTCAGATCCATCACGTCCCCGATGGTTGCAAAGGCCGCATAGGGCAAAAATTCCTGCACCTCCAAAGGGCTTTTGTGCAGCTGTTCATACAATACCTGCACCAGCTTATAGGCCACACCTGCCCCGCACAGCTTTTTAAAGGGATACGGGCAGTCCGCCTGCTTGGGATTCACCACGGCATCGGCTTTTGGAAGGACGAACTGGCGTTCTCCATCTGTTTCCTCAAAAGGCACCTCATGGTGATCCGTCACGATGATCGTCATTCCCAGAGACTTTCCAAGGGCAATCTCCCCGGCCGCCGCAATGCCGTTGTCACAGGTCAATATCGTATCAATCCCGTCTTCGGCAGCTTTCTGCACCAGCCGCTGATTCAGCCCATAACCGTCGGCAATCCGGTCCGGAATATCAATATCCACCTTTGCCCCGCAGCGTTCCAGGGCAGTCTGCAGAATATAGGTGGATTGAATCCCGTCAATATCATAATCCCCGATTACCCGGATTTTCTTTCCTGCTTCTATTTTTTCCAGTAAAATCCTGACTGCTTTTTTTACATCCTTTAAAAGGCAGGGGTCATGCAGCATGGAAACGTCTCCGTTCAGGTAGGCTTCCATGGCCTCCTCCCCGATTACCTCCCGGTTGCGGATGATCCGCGCTACCACCGGGTCAATGGAAAACCGCTCTCCCAATCCCTTAAAATCCGCAGACTTCGCCGTAACTACCCAATTTTCCATTTTTCATTCCTTTCTGTTTCATTTTGTAGACTTTTTCCTTCATATATGATAGCATATTTTTATATATATTTAATTTGGCTATGAAAAGGGCTTCTGAACCCTGCCCTGCTTCGTGATCCTTCACACTGTCAAAGCAATCGGTTTCCCAGCCCTTTTTCCTGAACCACCCAAATTGGAAACGGAGAACGACTATGAATCCAATCAAATTAATCCAATTACTGAAAAACCGCACCGCATATATCCAGACCCACAATTTCCCGGACCCGGATGCCATTTCCAGCGCCTTTGCCCTGCAGGAATTTCTTGGAGCCCACGGCATTCCGGCCACCCTCTGCTACGACGGACGTATTGACCGCATAAGTTCCCGGAAAATGCTGGATACCTTCGGTATTTCCATGTACTGCGGTACCGAGCTTCCGGAAATGACCCGGGAGGACCCTATTATTTTGGTGGATTCCCAGAAGCTGAATTCCAATGTCACAGATTTTATCGGGACGAAAATCGCCTGCATCGACCATCATCCTACCCGAATCAACTGCAATTACGAATATTTTGATCTTCAAATCATCGGCGCCTGCGCCAGCATTATCGCCTCCTATTTTCGGCAGACCAATACGCCGATCTCCCCCAATGCCGCCTCCGCCCTGGCCTACGGCATCAAAATGGATACGGCGGATTTCACCAGGGGCACCACCCAGACGGATATTGATATGTTCCAATATCTGTTCGCCCATGCGGACTGGAGCCTGGTGAAGCATATGTACAGCAATACCCTGGAATACGACGATCTGCGGGCATACGATGCCGCCATTTCCAATGTAAAAATATTCGGCACCACTGCGTTTGCCTATATCCCTTTTTCCTGTGCCCCGGCACTGGTGGCCATCATTTCCGACTTTATCCTGGCCCTGGACGTGGTGGATATTGCCATCGTCTATGCCCGGAATAAGGAAGGCATCCGTTTTTCCATCCGCAGCGAGCGTCCTGCCTTACATGCAGGGGACCTGATCGTACTGGCCCTTACGGATCTCGGCAGCGGCGGCGGGCATCCTTCCATGGCCGGAGGCATGATCCCCCTGGAAAATGTCTCCCTCTTAGGTTCCAACCTACAGGTCAGCATTCACGAACGATTCCTGAAAGCAGAGGAACAGTTGTCGAACGAGCATTTTGTACATCTTTCAAACAAATGTTCGGTTCATCTTCCCAACGAACCCGGGAATCCATAGATCTATGTACGTCATTTCTTCCTATATTTAGTTCTCCTGAAACCGCTCATTCCCCAGCCGGATATCCATATATTTCGTATATGCGCAGAAGGCTGCGGGAATGGGGTACTTTTCTTCCGTTTCCATCACATCCACAAACAACAGCCCTTCCTGCTGAAGCAGCTCGTCTACCCGGATGGCATAACCGACCATATGCCATTCCACATGGGAAAAAATATGCTTTGCCGCTTCCAGAGGCTGAATCCGGATGGGGGATACTCCATGGCTTCTGGCCCAGTCAAGAACCTCTTCCTCCGACAAATGCCCTTTTGTATTGGGAAATTCATACATTCCCGCCAGCAGCCCTTTGGCCGGACGCTTGTTCAATACCACCTGATTCCCGATTCGGATGACAAATACCGTCCTTTCTTCGATTCTCCGGGGCTTCGCTTTTCCCTTTACCGGAATCCGGTCCCAGCTCTGCTGCTGCCTGGCCCTGCAAAAGCCGTTCCAGGGGCATTCCCCGCAAAGGGGCGCTCCGTTTGGCACGCATACCGTCGCCCCAAGCTCCATCAAAGCCTGGTTAAAAGCCCCGGCCCGGTCTTTGGGCATCACGGCCCGCAGCGCCTCCTCCATCCCGGTTCGTACGGACTGCTTCCCGATATCCGAGGGGTCCTCACACAGCCTGGAAATGACCCGGAGCACATTTCCGTCCACGGCGGGCACCGGTATCCCATAGGCAATGGACGCAATGGCCCCGGCCGTATAATGGCCGATCCCTTTCAGCTTCAGCAGCTCTTCGTAGCTTGCCGGAAGCTGCCCGCCGTATTCCTCCAAAACGGTTTTTGCCGCAATCTGCATATTCCGTACGCGATTGTAGTATCCTAAGCCCTCCCAAAGCTTCAGCAAGGCTTCCTCTTCACACTCTGCCAACGCCCTCACATCGGGAAGGGCTTTGACAAACCGCTCAAAATAAGGCTTCACGGCCTCCACCCGGGTCTGCTGCAGCATAATTTCGGATACCCACACCCGGTACGGCGTCGGTTCCTCCCGCCAGGGCAGCACCCGGGCGTGGCCTGCAAACCACCCAAGCAATGGTTCCGTTATTTGTTCCAATGGAAAATCCTGTAACATTGCTTCTCCCATCTTCTCTCTTCCAAATCCATGGTTTCTCACATAAACATACGTTCGCCAATTACACCCCGCCACGGCACATCCCAGGCTGCGGCTGCAGCCCTCACCTACAGGCGCACCTCCACCGGCGCATCCAAAACCAGGCTCTTCGGCCGGGCGATGCAGTCATAGGCCAATACCTTTACTCCGGCCCCGGCCGCCTGCCGCAATGCTTCTCCAAAAGCCGGATGGCCCTGGTCGTTGGGCTCAAACCACCGGATCCCTTTCATCTGAATCACAAACAGAACATATGTTTCATATCCCAGTTCTATGGCTTTCTGCAATTCTTCCAGATGCTTGATTCCCCGTTCCGTGGGAGCATCGGGAAACCGGGCGATTCCCTGCTCTTCCAGGGTAACGCCTTTGACCTCCAGAAGCGCCTTTCGCCCATCCTGTTCCATATAAAAATCCAGCCGGGAATTCCCGAACTTATATTCGGGTTTTATATAATCCCAGCTCTTCGTCAGCCATTCCCGGGCCACCCGGTTGGGCGCCTGGGAATCCATATTAATATAGGTGCTCCCTTTTTCTACCCCGATTAAATCATATGCCGTCTTCCGGTCAGGATTTCTGCCCTTTTCCAGATAGACCCGGGCCCCCGGCACCAGAAGCTCCCGGCATCGTCCGGTATTCTTCACATGGCATTTTTCCACATTTCCCGAAAGCTCCACCAGGGCTACAAAACGATTGGGCCGGGACAAAAATGTCCCCGCCTGTACCTCTTCGTATCGCATTTTTGTACTGCTCCGCTTAAACGTTATAACATCTTTTCCCATTCCGCTTCTTTAAATCCTGGAAAGGCCGCCTGATCCGTCACCAGAATCGGACGCTTTACCAGCATCCCATCCGTAGCCAGCAGCGCAAGCATCTCCTCCTCCGTCATCTCCGGAATACGATCCTTTAAATGCAGCTCTTTATACTTCATCCCGCTGGTATTAAAAAACCGCTTCAGAGGCAGCCCGCTCTTCTGCCACCAGCTCTTTAACTCCTCCGCCGTGGGATTCTGCTCCACAATATGCCGTTCTTCAAAAACAGCGTCCTTTTCCATCAGCCAATACCTTGCCTTTTTACACGTACTGCATTTCGGATATTCTACAAAAACCATATTTCCCTCCTGTATCTATTTTACCAAACATTCGTTCTAATTTCACAGCTGCTTTTCGCGCTGCACATTCCTTTTTCACAACTGCAATTCCCGGTTCCGGCTGCTGCCTGCGTCCTCACCGCAGCACCTTTTCCTGTCTCCGAAAGAGGAACCGCAGCCCGATCACAGTTGCGGCGATTCCAAGGACATTCCAAAGGATCATCATAACCCAGGAAGAGGAATCCCCAAAAAGCAAATCCATTACACTGCCCAGGCCGTTAATGCAGATATGCAGGAAAATACTGGCATAGAGGGATTGGAACCGCTGGTATACCCATCCCAGTACCATTCCCAGCAAAAAGGCGTAAATCCCCTGGACCAGATTCATATGCATGATCCCAAACAGCGCCGCCTGCAGCAGATTGGCAAGCCAGAACCTGCTGGTAGCCTTCTTCATATAATAAAAGGTCAGGCCCCGGAAGATCAATTCCTCGGCAATCGGCCCTAAAATAACCACATACACCACCATGAGAAAGGTCAGCTCCCCAAGGCCGGCCGTCTCCACCAGCTCTTCATAGCTCTCCACCGCCTCCGGCAGCACCACTTCTATTCCGGCAACCACATAGCCGACGACATACTGTGCCCCGATGGCACACAGGAAAAGCAGCGCCATGTTCTTCGGTGCAAGCACTCCCTTCGGCGGCAGAAGCTCCCGGCGCCTGCATCCGAAGTAATACCAAAGCCCGAATCCAATCAGCCCCAGCACCGCATAAACCATACCCGTAACCATCGTAAACTGGCCCAGGTCTTCGATCAGGCCCATATTCCCCTGCAGAATCGCAGGAACCATCCATAATATGGAAAGTACCGCCGAAACGGCAAATCCCAACACCAGATATCCCAGCATCGGCAGGATTCCCAGACAGAACCAGCCAAAGCTTTTCCATCCGCTTCTTGTCCTTCCCTTCATCTTCATACCCTCTTTCGTCTTTCCCTCTATACTATCATATCCACCCTCATTTCGCAACGGAAATTGTGGTGTCAAAACCGGGTTCCGCGGCTTAGGTATCAATATGCTTGTAAAAATCACCAACACCAATCAATGTTGGCAATATTAAAATATATTGATTTTCAGCGTAATAAGATGTAAAAAGTTCTATAGGATGTTAAACTGCATTCCTTGTGTTTTAGAGTGAATATCAGCAAATGATAAGCAGGAGGATATAGCAATGGCGATCGTAGAAGTCGTTAAGTATAATGGGAGGCCAGATGTTTTCGCATGGAAATATCCCAACGAAGAGCTGGGAACATGGACACAGTTAATTGTCAATGAAGCGCAGGAAGCGGTTCTGGTAAAAGGCGGCAGGGTTCTTGATATTTTCGGCAGCGGGCGGCATACTCTGGAAACAGCCAATATCCCGATTCTTAATAATATTATAAACCTTCCGTTTGGAGGAAAAAGCCCATTTACCGCAGAAGTGTGGTATATAAACAAAGGGTATAACCTTGACGTTAAATGGGGAACCCCTACTCCCGTTCAGATCCAGGATCCTAAGTATGGTATTTTTGCCCCTGTTCGCTCTAATGGTGCGTTTGGTATTCATATCTCGGATGCGAAGAAATTCTTGATAAAGCTGGTAGCAACGATACCGACTTTTGATGCAATGACTGTTACAAAGTATTTCAGAAGCCTCTATGTTACAAAGGTAAAAGACGCAATTTCTACATACCTGGTTCATAAGCAGATTAGTATTCTGGAAATCAATGCGTATCTTGATGAATTGTCTTTGCATATGAAAGAAAAAATTCAGCCTATAATGGATGAATACGGCATTGCACTTGTTTCTTTCTATGTCAACGAGATCAGTGTTCCGGAAGATGATACGGCAGTAAAAAAGCTGAAAGATGCTTTGGCCAAGAGAGCGGAAATGAATATTATCGGTTATAATTATCAGCAGGAACGTTCTTTCGATACCCTGGAAGGGGCCGCTAAAAATACCGGATCTGCAGCTGCACCTTTCACAGGCGCAGGCATGGGATTGGGCATGGGTTTTGGAATGGGCCAGGAAATAGGCGCAGGCTTTGGCAGCATGGCACAGGAAATCCAGGTCAACAATCCTAAGGAAGCAACAAAAGCATGTCCCAAATGTCACGCCCGTATTCCGCAAACACAGCGGTTTTGCGGCAACTGCGGATTTGATACGGAACAAAAACCGGAATCTCCAAAGGATGCCCCTATGGTTTGTTCCGCCTGCGGCGGCACCATTACCAAAAATACAAAGTTTTGCTCCGAGTGCGGCAGAAAAATCCACCATTGTCCCAATTGCGGAAATGACATGCCGGACTCTTCCGCGAACTGCAGCAGCTGCGGCTATGTAAAACCCCAGCAGTGTCTAAATTGCGGCTCCGAGATTTCCTCGAAATCAAAATTCTGTCCCGAATGCGGGCATGTTCTGGCAAAGTTCTGTCCAAAATGTAATGCTTCGATTGATGGGGATGAGAAGTTCTGTCCCGAATGCGGGGAAAGGCTATAGGGGGGCAGCAATATGAATAGACGAAGTATCACAATATCAATTAGCGGTATTATCACTTTACTTACTACCATTATAATCGGGTTACTCTGTATGGATGATTGGCCCGGTTTGACCGGATGGGCCTTTTGCGCAATACTCTGGTCTGAGTTTGTTTTCTTCAGCGGGCTTGTTTTTACAGAATGGGCTGCTGCGAAAACAGAGCAAATTATTACGCGCTCCGCTCTTTATGTCCTGCTTTCAGGATATGCAATATTAAATATTTTAGTATCTATTCTGTTCATTGCTTTCTTTCAGGAAGCAGCATCCGCTTTTGCAGGGATAGAGGTTGTATTGTTTGCCCTGTCTGCGATTGCGATTGTTATCTCGTTGACAGCAAGTAAAAGCATCCGACAGTCAAATGAATTGACTTTGCATAATGTTTTAAATATTGATTCAATGATCGAACGTCTGAACAAGCTGGCTGTTACTCCTAAGTGTGAAGCCTATTCTCCTTCCTTGAGAAAAGCCGGCGAAAAACTGAGATTTGCAGATCATTCTGTTCAAGTTCCGGAGGATGCGGAAATTAGCAATACAATTTCTTCCATAGAGATTGATGTGGCAAACGATTCCGGAAATATGAACGACAAAATCAAAGCAAACCTGATACAATTGAACACTTTAATTGCAAAAAGAAAGATTTCTGCAAAACGGACTGTTTGAAAACACTTATATTAACCAAATCCACCGAATTGCGGAGGTATAAACAATATTACAGTCGGTGCCGGGAAAGTTTGTGATTTCTGCGGCTCACCGATCGAATAATTAAGAGGAGAGAATCAAGATGAATCATTCAAAAGCGGCAATCGTCATAAGCAAAACGATAAGTTGGATACAACTGTTAACAGGTATTTTATTTGCATTTTTTTTCGGTATTTTTACGATAATGACAATCGTTGAGATGCCCTACTCAACGGTTTATGACCTTCCCTTTTTGTTTTTCTGCCTTTTTGGGGATGCTTTGGGCATATGGCTAATTGTAAGCGCCAGAAGAAAGCAAACATTGCTTAAGAGATTCAAGGAATATGTAATGTCTATTTCAAATAACCCTACCGGATATATCCCTGACATTGCGGCTTCTTTCGGAACATCCGCGGAAATTGTGGAACAAAACCTGGAACGTATGATCCACAAGAAATTTTTCCCCAATGCATATATCGACAAAAATGCGAACCGCATTGTAATTGTAAACAGGCAGACCACCCAAAATACGGCAGATCAGAACACAACGGATCAAAACACGGCAAATCAAAATACTTCTGCCCCCACAGGTTCTGCAGCTTCCGGAGTAGAAATGGTAACAGTGAAATGTAAAGGCTGCGGCGGTATTAACACAATTGCTAAGGGACAGACCGGCGAATGCGATTACTGCGGTTCCGCTATTAAGGGAAACCCGTAATCACAAAATGATTTTTCCTTTTATAGAAACCGCACATGCGGCAGGCAATGCTTATCGTTAGCCGGCCGGTAATTCCGACAGGAAACGGCAGTGAAAATAAATTTGTATTTTTTTAGAAAAAATAACTCCTTTTTGGTAAGAATCAAGCATGGGTTTTCTTATCAAAAAGGAGTATTTCTATTTATGAACGGCAGACCAGCCATACAATAACCGGTTTATTTGCCGGCCATTCCTAATCCGGCTGTTGTACTTCAAAATAAAAAATAATGAACTGCTGCAAAATTTTAGCCATATTTGAAATAAAGGATTGTTTTTTCTTTAACAATCATGTATACTTAATCGGAAATTCACAAAGGCAAAAACACCGGACAAAAAACAATCGGAAACACCCGGTTCATTACCTGTTTCCGATCATAATAATTTTCAAATTTCAGGGGGAATTTTGAAATGGATTACACAACTTTTATATTCATTCTGGAAATCATCGGAACCATCGCTTTCGCCTCCTCCGGGGCATTGGTGGGAATCCGGAAAAATATGGATATCTTCGGGGTATTGGTGTTGGGCATCACAACGGCAGTAGGCGGCGGCTGTATCCGGGATCTGATTCTCGGCATCCACCCGCCGAAAATGTTCCAAAATGTTTCCTATGCGGCAGCGGCCACCCTTACTTCCTGTTTTCTGTTTGCAGTCCTTTACTGGAAACGGGAGCTTTTGGACAGCCGTTTTCTGGAAACCTATGAGCAGGCCATGAATACCTTAGATGCCATCGGGCTCGGCATATTTACAGTGGTAGGCATCCGTACCGCGATTTCTGCTCTCGCAGAGCCAAATCACTTCCTGATGCTCTTCGTCGGCGTTGTTACCGGCATCGGCGGCGGGATGCTGCGGGATATTATGGCCGGCTCCACCCCCTTTGTATTTGTAAAGCATGTATATGCCTGCGCTTCGCTGATCGGGGCCGTCCTGTACATATTTCTATATCCCCGTTTAAATGAAGCCCTGGCCATACTTTTAAGTGCAGCCGTTGTAATCCTGATCCGGCTTCTGGCGGCCCATTACCGCTGGAACCTGCCCCGTATTTCTCATTAAGACATTCCGGAAAGGAGATTTCTATGACAAAAGACATGACTGCCGGGAATCCGCTGAAATTAATCCTTCTGTTTTCGATTCCCGTTTTACTTGGAAACATTTTCCAGCAATTTTATAATATGGTAGACACCATTATCGTAGGCCGTTTTCTTGGGGAAGAGGCCCTGGCCGCCGTGGGTTCCACTGGCTCCATCGCCTTTCTGGTCCTTGGATTTGCCATGGGGATCGCCCAGGGCTTCGGCGTTATGATTTCCCATGCCTTCGGCGCCCGGGATGAAGGGCGCCTCAAGCATTACGTAGCTGTGGCCCTGCTTTTGGGTATTCTGATTTCTGCCGTCCTTACGGGGCTTACCATTACCCTGTCCCGGCAGCTGCTTTCCTTTATGAAAACGCCGGAGAATATTTTTAACATGGCAAACGGCTACATTACCATCATATATGCCGGACTTACCGCCACCATGTTTTTCAATATTTCCTCCGCCATCCTTCGGGGAATCGGGGACAGCAAAACACCCCTTTATTTTCTGATGATTTCCTCGGCCCTGAATGTGGGACTGGATCTTTTTTTCATTGTCACTCTGAAAATGGGGCCGGAAGGAGCCGCTTATGCCACAGTCATTGCCCAGGCCATTGCCGCCCTGCTTTGTTTCGTACATATGTTCCTGCATTTTGACATTTTAAAGCTGCAAAAACGGGACTTTTACCTGGATTTTAAGAGCTGCCGGGATATGCTGTCTATCGGCATCCCAATGGCGATCAACTATTCCGTAACCGCCATAGGCGTGATCATCCTGCAAAGCGCCGTCAATGTCTTCGGCTCCAGCGTAGTGGCCTCCTACACGGCCGCTTCCAAGGTGGAGCAGCTGGCCTCCCAGCCCATGACTACCCTGGGCACCACTATGGCCACCTACTGCGGGCAGAATCTGGGCGCAGGAAAATACAAACGTATATTCGACGGCATGAAAAGGGGCTTAATCCTTGCCCTGATATTTGCAGGATTTGCAGCCCTTATTTCCGTGGGCTTCGGAAAATTCGTCGTATGCTGGTTCCTGTCCGAGCCTACCGAAACGGTACTCTCCTACGCCATTCAGTACCTGACCACCGTTTCCTGCTTCTACATTCCCCTGGCCCTGATCTACTTTTACCGCAATTCCCTGCAGGGCCTGGATAAGGGCTTTATGCCCATGCTAAGCGGCCTGTTCGAAATGGTCTGCCGCATCGGGATCGTCCTTTTGATGCAGAAGGCTTTCGGCTTCTGGGCCGTATGCTTCGCCAGCCCCGCCGCCTGGTTGGGCGCAGGCATTCCGCTGATGATCACCTACCTGCTCTGGGAGCGGGACATGAAAAAGAAAGAGGACCTTTCCCTGTCTTAAAAGATGTCCCGTCAAATTCCCTTCCGCAAAAGGTATTTCCTATGATAAAAGAAAGAATCCGGTTTCGCCGGATTCTTTCTATATTAAAGCTTCTTACAGCAGGCAATTGCCAATGCGCCCGGCCCGATATGGCAGGCCACGCTTAAGGAAAGGGGATCTACATTGATTTCCCGATCCGGGAAAATCTCCAGAAGCTCCTTCTTCAGCTCCAGGGCTGCATCTAAATTCTTGGTATAAGCAATCTCCAGCCACATATTCTTGCCTTCCGGATCCTGGAACCGCCCGGCAAAATCATTCTTAATGGCTTCGATCATAATATTCTTCCCCTGCTTTGTGGTTCTGGCCTTCGCAAAGGCGTCCAGCTTCTCTCCCTGGATCTGCAGCACCGGCTTCAGCTTCAAAAGAGTCCCGAGGGCTGCCGCTGCCGGCGTAATCCGTCCTCCCTTTTTCAGATAATACAGCGTATCCAGCATAATATAAATACTGGAATCAAACTTCGTCCGTTCCAGGTGCTCCCGAATCTCCAAAGCCGTTTTTCCCTGATCCGCCAACGTCTTGGCATCGTACACCGCCTGTTTCTGGGTCACTGAAATCCGCTGATTATTCGCCACCTCCACTTTGCCCTCATAATCTCTGGAAAGCATAATAGCCGTCTCACAGGAACCGCTAAGCCCGCTGGACATGGGAATATGGACAACCTCCTCATACTCCTGTAAAAGCTTGTCCCACAAATCCGTCACATCGCCCACCGCCGGCATTGAGGTGGATATATCCGCATTCCCTTCCAGCTTCTCATAAAACTGCTCCTGGCTCAAATCAATATCTTCATAATAAAGGGTTCCATTTACAAAAAAAGGCATCGGCAGCACATAGATCCCCGCTTCCTTCGCCTGCTGCTGGGTAAATCCGCTGTTGCTGTCCGTAACCACTGCTACCTTCTTCACGATTGCTTCCTCCTGTTCCATGGATTATTTTGATATACAAAAGGATTGTACCACAAATCCACCGTGGATACAATCCTTGAATTTTGCTTCTGTTCACTTTGAATTGTTTACTCCGTGCATTTGGAACTGTTCGCTCCCTGCACCTAGAACTGTTCGCTCCGTTCACAGCCCTCTTCGCTTATCCATTCACCATAAACGCAAGCAGTTTCTCAATGTCTGCAGGCTCATGGGCTACAATCTCCAATTCCGGAATCCGTTCTGCGTTGGAAAAAATATTTGCCAGAGAAATATATTGGCAAAGCTTGGATTTCAGGTTCAGCCTGTCTCCTTCCCCGGTCACCAATTCCACTCTTCCCTCACAGCTTTCAATCACCTGGAAAAATCGTTCCATATCGTTAATATTCTGTACCTTCATATCCTGATCCTCCTTTTCTACGGATACTATTTCCACTTTGCCCGGCCGGGTACTGCCCTTGCCGTTCCAAAGTGTCACTCTATTATAGTCCCGTAGCCAAAAGGTTTCAATTGGCTTTTTTTCCAAAGGTTGGCTGGAATATTTTCGCTATTTTGCACAATTTTCCATTTCTATCCCATAGGCTCACATTGTTTGATTGTGAAAATTTTCTAATTTTTCTTCTTTTTCCCGGAAAAAGAGGTCTCCTTCGTTCCCGGCTTCCTCTGCTTTCTTCCGGACGCCGCCGCTCCCTTTGGCCTTCCGCCCCTATGGGGTGTTTCCCTTCGCTTTCCCTTTTCCACGGAAAATCCGAAGCTGCCCAGCTTTTTCCCCAATTCAAAATACTCCCCATGGGAATAAGCCACAAGCCCGGTTCGGTTCAGCTCAAATTTGCCCTTTTCATTAAGATAGGCATCGTCCACCGTAACCCCAACCACCTGGCTTAAAAACAGGTCGTGGGACCCCAGGGGGATCACTTCCTTCACCCGGCACTCAATATTGACCGGGCTCTCCGCAATCCCCGGAGCCGAAAGGTACTGTGAGGGAAGGGGTGAAAGTCCCAGATGACGGAATTTCTCGATCTCCCGGCCGGATTTTACCCCGCAGTAATCCGCGGCATAGGCCAGCTCCTTCGTAACCAGGTTCACGACAAATTCCCCGGTATCCTTAAGGATCCCATAGGAATACCGTTCCTTCCGAACCGAAATAGACACCATGGCCGGGTCCGAGCATACGGTCCCGGCCCAGGCCACGGTAATAATATTGGGGACTTCCCCCTTCCGGCCGCAGCTTACCAGCACTGCCGGAAGGGGATACAGCATATTTCCCGGTTTCCAATATTGTTTTGCCATATAAAACCTACACTTCCTGCATTTCCGCTATCACGGCGGGAATGAACTGCTTCTTCCTGGATACGATGCCTTTTAAGGTCAGGCTGTCTGCCTCTTCCGCCATATGGGTATGGAATGCCCGTTCCGCAATCCTTCCGGACTGGCCCCCCAGGAAAATCAATTCCGTGCTCTCCTCTAAAATATTCGTAAGCATTACGTAAACCATATCCAGCTTCCGTTCGCTTAACACCCGTTCCAGGTAGGGCAAAAGCTTCTGCTTCACCTCTCCCAGCTCCTCCCGGCTCATGGCGCTGATCTGGCCAACACCGAACTCCAGTTCGGCAACAAAGAAGGTCTTAAAATCCTGATAAAAAATTTCTTCGGGGGATTTGCTCTTAAAATCACTGCCCGCCTGGAACATATTTTTTGCCAGTTCTTCAATATTGACTTCCGCAATTCCCGCTAAAGCCTCTGCCGCCGCCCGGTCGACAGGCGTACAGGTGGGGGAACGGAACATCAGGGTATCAGATATAATGGCAGCGCACAGAAGCCCCGCAATTTTCTTCGGAACCTCGACTCCCTTTTCCTGGTACATCTGATAGATAATCGTAGACGTACAGCCCAGGGGCTGGTTCCGGAAAAATACCGGAGAAATCGTTTCGAGACTTCCCAGCCTGTGATGGTCGATAATTTCCAGAATCTCGGCGCCGCCGATCCCGTCCACAGCCTGGGATTTTTCATTGTGATCCACCAAAATCAGACGCTTTTTCTTCATATTTAAAAGGTTCCGCCTGGAAATCATACCGACGAATTTGCCATCCGGATCCAGAACGGGGAAATCCCGGTGGCGTTCCTTGGACATAATCTCCCTGACATAATCCACATATTCCTCGGTTCCAAAGGTAACCAGGTGTTCCCGCCGCATAAAATACTTAATCGGCATACTTTGGTTGATCAGCCGGGCCACGGTAAAGGTTTCATAAGGCGTTACAATCAGGGTACAGCCCCGCTCTCTGGCCATTTTCTGAATGGTCTGCGACACCTTGGCATTGGCGCAGACAATGATACAACTGGCATTCAGCTCCAGGGCGCATAGCTGCACCTCATAACGGTTCCCCAGAATCACCAGATCGTCATCCGTAATATGCTCCTCCATCATCTCCGGGCTGGCCGCTGCCACCACAACCTTTCCCTTGGTAAAATATGCGTGTTCGTTTCCTTCCAGCAGCGTCCCTTCCAGCGTTTCAATAATATTTTTATACTGAGTCCTGGCCCTTGCCAAAATCTCATTGTCATAAACATCCATATAAGAAGTGGCAATATCCCCGGTAATAATCAGCCCTTCCAGCGTCCCGTCCCCCGTTGTAACCGGAAGCGTCACGACATTCTGGTCCTTCATTAATTCCCATGCCTTTTTCATGGAAATATGGCTGTCTACCCCGGCTGTTTCCCGGATCTCAATATCCTTGACCTGGGCCCCTGCATCAGCCACATAGCCCGGCGCCGGAACTTTAAAATAATCCAGCACATATTTTGTTTCCTCATTCAGCTCTCCTGCCCGCTTACTCTCGTAACGCTCCTCCCCGATCTTGTTCTTCAAGTCCGCATAGGCAATTGCCGCACAAATGGAATCCGTATCCGGGTTTTTATGCCCGATAATCCAAATTTTCTTTTCCTGTTCCAAACCGCAGTATACCCCTTTCTTAAATCGCTGCTGTTTACCAGGTAAACAGCCCTTTGTCTAAAATAAATGATAGTAAAGGCCGAAAGCATAAAACGCAATTCCCGCCAGCGCGGCCAGATTCACCACTCCCAGCACAACAGCCGCTTTCAAAAAGCTGCCCGTCGGCTTTGCATCCTCCTGTTCGGACTGTTCCATCTTCTGTTCCAGTTCCTCCACCAAAGCTTGTACATTCCGGTAACATTTTACATTTTCCGAATGGATTTTCTCGGAAAGCTCTCCCTTCATCGTATCCATCTTGGTAAACATCTCGTCCCATTTCCGGGAAACACTGTTTTCCAGGGTATCGGATAACCCGTCCATGGAAGTTACAATTCCTTCCATCGAAGTAGACAAGCTGTCTATGGATGAGGTAATCCCGTCAATCATAGCCGGAAGGCCGTCTACGGATGCATTGATTTTCTCCACAGAGGTCGGAAGGCCGTTTACCGTTGTCCCGATCTTCTCTACCGAAGCCGGAAGGCCGTTTACCGTTGTCCCGATTTTCTCCACGGATACCGGGAGATCCTCCATGGTACCGGAAAGCCCGTTTGCCAGGGCCTGGAGCGCTTCCACGGAAAGACGCAGCTCATTCACGGAGGCCGTCAGCTTCTCCAGCTTCCCGCTGCTTCCTTCCTCCTGTTCCTTTAAGTATTCCTTCAATTCGGAAATTTGATACTCCAGCTTCTGGGCAACCTGCTTCCCATAGCTCTCCACGCCTTTCGTAATCCCGTCCGCTTCCTGCTGCCGCTCATTCAGAATCTCCTGCAGGCTGCGGGCCTTCTGCTCCCGCTCCTCCACTACGTTCTGCAATTCCTGTACCCGGCTCTCCTTCGTATCCAAAAGCTGCTGCAGCTGCTTTGCTTTCTCCTTAAATTCATCAATCTGCTTGATTAAAAAGTCTTCTTTCCTCACACTTTCCAGATTCCTTTCTCTTTCCGTAAACTGTTTTCTTCGTATTTCTGTTTTCCCAAACATGTGTTCTTAGCATCCGTATCGAATGCATTTCCCTCCATTTTCCGATTCACAGTCCCCTTCGAAATCCAAAAGACCGTCTTCCTTCAGTTTTAAGTGGTTATTTTATTGTAGCATTATGCCAAGGCTTTTTCAAGAAAAAAAAATCCCGAAAGCATTCTTTCAGGATTTTACAGGTTACTGTTCACACTCATGGTGTTCACAGTAACGAATCCGGCCTATTTAAAGTTGCCTTACGGCAAGAGGCCGGATTCTGTCCCCATTACTGTATTGGCCTTTGCCGTGCAGCGCAGTGCACGGCCCAGGAGTGAACAGTAACTTTTACAGGCCCGCTCACTTCGCGAGCCGCATTTTATTGTATTAAACGGGGATCAACAGGGATTTTCCGGTCATTTCCTCCGGTTGGGTCAGGCCCATCATTTCGATTAAGGTCGGTGCAATATCCGCCAGGCAGCCGCCCTCCCTCAATCCGTATCCTTCTTCATAATTAATCAGGATAAAGGGCACCGGATTGGTGGTATGAGCGGTCAGGCTTTCCCCTGTTTCATAATCTACCATCTGCTCCGCATTGCCGTGATCTGCACAGAGGAACATGGCTCCGCCTGCTTCCTTCAACGCTTCCACCGCTTTCCCCACGCAGGTATCCACGGCTTCCACTGCCGCAATGGCCGCTTCTTCCACCCCGGTATGGCCTACCATATCCGGATTTGCAAAATTGATAATGATCACATCGTATTGATCGGACCGGATGGCTTCCACCAGCTTGCCGCAAACCTCATAGGCACTCATTTCCGGCTTCAGGTCATAAGTCGCCACCTTGGGAGAGTTCACAAGAATACGGTCCTCTCCTTCGTTTGGTTCTTCCACACCGCCGTTAAAGAAAAAGGTAACATGGGCGTACTTTTCCGTTTCGGCAATCCGGGCCTGCTTTAAGCCCTGGGAAGCTAAAAACTGCCCGAAGGTATTATGAAGCTCTACCTTATGGAATGCCACCTGCTTATTGGGAATCGTCACATCGTATTCCGTAAAGCAGATATAGGTTACTTCCTTCCGTTTTCCCCGGTCAAAGCCGTCAAATTCATCGGCACAGAACGCCCGGGTAATCTCCCTGGCCCGATCCGGCCGGAAGTTATAGAAAATAATGGTATCCTTGTCGTTGATTGTGGCCACAGGCCCGCCGTCTTTGACTACTACCGTAGGTACTACGAATTCGTCGGTAACCTCCTGCTCATAGGAAGCCGCCACAGCTTCCACCGCATTTTCGGCCTGTACGCCTTCCCCAAATGCAAGGGCTTTGTAGGCGGTTTCCACACGTTCCCAGCGATTGTCCCGATCCATCACATAATAACGGCCCATAACCGATGCGATCTCGCCCACGCCGATTTCGGCCATTTTCTTTTCCAACTCTTCCATATAGCCCTTTCCGGAAGTAGGAGAGGTATCACGACCGTCCAAAAAGCAATGTACATAGACCTTGGAAATTCCTTCCCGTTTCGCCATTTCCAGCAGCCCATACAAATGGGTGTTGTGGCTGTGTACGCCGCCGTCGGACAGAAGCCCGTAAAGGTGAAGGGCCGAACCGTTCTTTTTTACATTTTCTATTCCGGCTATTAACGCCTCATTTTGGAAAAAGGTACCGTCCTCAATTTCCTTGCTGATCCTTGTAAGCTCCTGGTATACGATCCGTCCGGCCCCCATATTCAGGTGCCCTACCTCGGAATTTCCCATCTGCCCGTCCGGGAGCCCTACTGCCAACCCGCTGGCATATCCCTTTACAAAGGGATAAGTTTTCTTTAAATTGTCCAAATTCGGCGTATTGGCCTTATAAACCGCATTGGAATCCGTCCGCTCATTCAGTCCGAATCCGTCTAAAATCATTAAAACCGTAGGTTTCTTTCTCATTTCTTATATCCTCTTTTCTATCTGTTCTGCCGTTTCCGTTATAGATCCGATATTCTATTTTCTATCTATTCTGCCGTTTCCGTTATAAATCCGTCTTCATCAAACACCACGCCCGCAGATAAGGATTCCATTTTTTGAAGAATCCGCTGCTTTTCCGTTTCTTCGTCTACCAGGAAGGTCTGGTTCTTCTTCTGAATGCAGGGCAGGAACCGGAAATCCATGGTACCGTCCCGGTGAATCACCAGCTGGCTGATCCCCGTATCCGCTTTGTTGCTGTTAAACCAGAAATTTCCCAGACTGTAAATAATGGGTACGCCGTCCCGGTATTCGCAGCCCTGAAGGCAATGGGTATGGCCGCCGATAATCGCATCTGCCCCCGCATCGATATAAGCATCCGCAAGCTGCGTCTGATCCTGTTCAAAATGCGAATTTTGTTCTGTTCCCCAATGGACATAGACAACCACGTAATCTGCAAAAGCCCTTGCTTCTTCAATCACCTTCACAAATTTGTCCGGGTTCAGGGTCTTCAGCACACCCGGCTCCGTTTCCGTTGCTTCCTTGGTGTAGTTCAGGGAGCGTTCGATCTGGGTGGCGGACACAATGGCAATCTTCCTGCCGTTGGCGATAAAATAGCTGGGCTTCATAGCTTCCCTTATATCCGCCCCGGCCCCCACATAGGGAATCCCCGCTTCCTCCAGGGTTGCCATGGTATCCAAAAGCGCGTCCTTTCCGTAATCATAAGCATGATTGTTAGCAAGGGATACAATATCCGTTCCCATAATTTCCAGCAAATACACCCGGTCCGGATCTGCCCGGAACGTATAATCCTTGCCCGGTACCGGCTCGCCCCGTCTGCTGTAGGTAAACTCATTGTTTACCATCAGGATATCCGCCTGGTTCAGTTCCTCCAAAAGGGCCGGGCTTAAGCAGTCGTACAGGCCGTCCACCTGTTTGTCCAGATATTTCATGGTAGACCAGTTTTCGTCAAAATTAATATCCCCGATAAAATCCAGTACGACCTTTTCCGTATCGGCACATTCTTTCCAATATACCCGTTCCAGGTAGTAATGCTGATAGCCCGTCGTGCGGCAGTACATATTCCAAAGCACATGGATGGAATTGCCGGTGAGCCGGTACCACAATTCCTGATCCTGGGTTCCCGCTTCCACCGCTTCTGCCAGGGAAAATATTGTATCCGCCCCAAATTCCGCGGCTACCCAGGCCAAAAACGCGTCATCCACCAGATAAGCCCCGATAAACTCCCGGGTGCAGCCGTGTAAAATCGTGTCGCAGGCGTCATTTACTTCCAGATTAATTTCTTTCCCTTCACCCGCTGCTTCTTCCGGCCTATCGGTGTTTCCATCCTCCTCTGTGCCCGCACCTTCCGGCCTATCGGTATTTTCTGCATCATCCGCGCCCTTTGTTCCGGCTTCCGACTGCCCTCCGGCTTTCCATTCCCCGGTTCCGCAGGCCGCGGCCAAAAGCAGCATGGAAAGCGCCACAAACATCAGTATAAACACAACGCTCTTTCTTCTCAATCCTTCATCCTCATCTTCTGCATTTCTGTTACACCGGCTTTCGCAGGAAAGCCAAAAAAGCTGTGACAAATATCACAGCTCTCTGGCAAAACATGCGCTTGGGGCGTGTATGAATCCGTATTCCTTTCTCGGATATTACTGGTAGCATACAATCTTTCCAAAATCTGCTTTCAGGGAAGCTCCGCCTACCAAACCGCCGTCAATATCAGGCTTTGCAAATAATTCTGCCGCGTTTCCGGCATTTACGGAACCGCCGTACTGGATCCGGATGGCTTCTGCCGTAGCCGCATCGTAAATCTCGCCAATGCAGGCCCGGATGGCTCCGCACACTTCCTGCGCCTGATCGGAGGTTGCTGTCTTCCCGGTACCGATGGCCCAGATCGGCTCATAAGCAATCACTGCGGTCTTAGCCTGGTCTGCCGTCACGTTCTGGAATGCAATCTTAATCTGCTGGCGAATCCAGTCTATGGTTATGCCCTGTTCCCTCTGGGTCAGGGTTTCCCCACAGCAGATGATTGGGGTAATACCGTGTTCAAAGGCTTTCAGCACCTTCTTATTCACGGTTTCGTCAGTCTCTGCAAAATATTCCCGACGCTCGGAATGGCCGATAATCACATATTTCACTCCTACGTCTGTCAGCATATTGGGCGCAATCTCACCGGTATAGGCGCCGCTTTCTTCGTAGTACATATTTTCCGCACCAATCTGGATGTTGGAGCCTTTTGCTGCTTCCATAGCCGGAATGATGTCAATGGC
>CAJUSQ010000036.1 GCA_910588885.1 uncultured Lachnospiraceae bacterium | reverse complement strand
TGAAGGGATCTGCGGCGCCATCCGGGGCGGCGATCTGCGGGCTATGGCGGCCCGGATGGGACACGTGCTGGAAACGGTGACCTGCAGCCAGTATCCGGTGATTGGGCAGCTAAAGGAGCTGATGAAAGCCCATGGGGCGTTAAATGCCATGATGAGCGGCAGCGGCCCTACGGTATTCGGGCTTTTTGAGGAAAAAGAGGCAGCCGAAAGGGCCAAGCAGGCCATTCGGGAACAGGGGCTGGCGAAGCAGGTGTATTTGACGGAAATGTTTCAAAACCGCCCTTATCAGAAACGGACGGAGCAGATACGGTAGCAGGAGGCTGTGATGACAGATAAATTAGGAATTAATATGAATGCATACCTTCCTCTGAGGGATGTGGTATTCCAGACTCTGCGGGAAGCGATTTTAAAAGGAGAGCTGAAGCCCGGGGAGCGTCTGATGGAACTGCAGCTGGCAGCAAAGCTGGGGGTGAGCCGTACCCCGATCCGGGAGGCCATAAGGATGCTGGAGCTGGAGGGGCTGGCAGTCACCGTTCCCAGAAAGGGGGCGGAGGTGGCGAAGATGACGGAGAAGGATATGGAGGATGTGCTTCAGATCCGCCGCTGTCTGGATGAGCTGGCCGTAAGCCTGGCTTGTGAAAAAATTGACAAAGAGCAGCTGCAGCAGCTGAAGGTAGCGCTGGAAGAATTTGAGGAATCCATTCGGAAGGGGGAGGTAGGGCAGATTGCCCAGGCAGATATGGCGTTCCACGATACGATCTATAAGGCGGCGGATAACCCGAAGCTGATGACCCTTTTGAATAACCTGCGGGAACAGATGTACCGGTACCGGGTAGAGTATCTGAAGGATGAATCTACATATCCGAAGCTGATTGCAGAGCATCAGGAAATCTACGGCGGGCTGGTGCGCCAGGATAAGGAATTCGTAGTGAAGGCAACCGGGGAGCATATCATGAACCAGGAGATTGTGGTGAAGAATATTATCCGGGAGCAGGAATAGGATTTGAAATATGAGAGAAACTGTTAGTATTGACAGTTTCTTTTTTTTGGAGAAAAAGTGGTAGAATCAGGAGGAATCCGGCAATGGCAACACCCATTTCAACAAATTTACAGCAGAATATCGAAGCGTTTCAGCGGCTGTTCTCGGACTGTGCGGATATTAAAACCCGGACCATGAAGCTGGGGAAGCAGCTGAAAACCAGGTGCTTTATTGCCTATGTGGAGGTGGCGGTGGGCAATATGCTCCTTCAGGACTCCGTTTTGGGGAAGCTTTTAAACACCCTTTGGGAAATGCCGGAGGAGGAGATCCTTCGGTATCTGCGGGAAAACAGCTTCGGGATTTCGGATGTAACGGAATATCGGACCATGGAAGAGGCGGCAACCGGGATGCTGACCGGGGACGCCATTTTTTTCCTGGAGGGCTATGACCGGGCGTTGAAAATCAAGGACAAGGGATATCCCAATATGGGGGTGAAGGAAACCCAGTCGGAGAAGGTGATACGGGGCTCCAACGAGGGGTTCGCGGAATCCGTTAAGGTGAATACGGCTTTGATTCGGAAACGGCTTCGGACGCCCAAGGTAAAGGTGCGGGAAACCTTTGCCGGGCGGCGTTCCTATACCAACGTGGATCTGGTTTATATGGAGGATCTGATTCACCCGGAAATGCTTGCGGCTATTGAGGAACGGCTTGCGGAGTTTGAGATTGACGGGGTAGGGGACAGCGGGGTGATCGAACAGCTGACGGAAGGAAGCTGGTGGTCCCCCTTTCCCCAGTTTCAGACCACTCAAAGGCCGGATCGGGCGGCGATGGCTATTTTGGAGGGGCGGATCGTGCTTTTGACGGACAATTCCCCGGTGGCCCTGATCCTGCCCACCGGCTATAATTCCTTTATCCAGACCAGCGACGATTACTACAGCCGCTGGGAGATTGCTTCCTTTACCAGGATTCTCCGGTATATCGCCTCCTTTCTGGCCATGACGCTGCCGGGGCTGTACCTGGCCATGACGAATTTCCATACCCAGATCCTGCCTACCGACTTGCTCTTGTCCTTTGCGGCGGCCAGGCAGGGGGTCCCCTTTCCGGAGGTGATTGAAATCCTGCTGATGGAATTGGCCTTTGAGCTGCTGCGGGAGGCGGGAGTCCGGCTGCCCGGGGCCATGGGAAATACCATCGGGATTGTAGGGGGCCTGATTATCGGCCAGGCGGCGGTGGATGCCAACATCGTAAGCCCCATTGTGGTGATTGTAGTGGCGTTGACGGCGTTGTGTTCCTTTGCCGTTCCCAATGAGGAATTTGCGACGGCGTTCCGGATTTTAAAGTTCGGTTTTATTTTACTGTGTGCCTGGCTGGGATTTTTCGGATTTTTGCTAAGCCTGCTGGCGGTGCTGATACATTTGTCTCATCTGGAGAGCTTCGGCATTCCCTACCTGATGCCCTTTATCGGGCCGGATTTAAACGAATATCAGGATGAGCGGGATACGCTGCTGCGCCTGCCCCTAAGCTGGCTGAAACGGCGGCCCATCTATACCAGGAGGGGCGCCCGCGTCCGTTTGAAAATCAAGAATAAGAAAGAGGAAAAGAAAAATGTTCTCTAACAATCAGAAGATTTCTTTACGGCAGATCCGGCGGCTTCTGATGCTGGACCTGTTTGGAATCAGCAGCTTGCTGCTGCCAGGGCTACTGTCAAAATCCGCCGGAACGGACGGGATATTCTGCATTGGAGCGGCGTTTGTACTGGCGCTGGTTTATATCTGGATTCTGGGCAAGGTGATAAAAGGGATGGAGGGGGATTATTATTCCTGCATGAAAAAGCTGACGGGAACTATAATCAGTGATTTGCTGATGCTGTTTTACCTGTTTTTCTTTTTGCTGCTGTCCGCGTTTGTACTCTATCAGCTGACCGGAATGGTCCGGGCCTGGCTGTTGCCGGAGGGCTCCTATGGCGTGATCTGCTTTCTGGTGCTGCTGTTGGCCGCCTATGCCACAATCCGGGGCATTGAAGGGCGGGCCAGGATTTACGAAATCCTGTTTTGGTTTCTGCTGGCTCCTTTGCTTCTCATGCTGGCATTGGCGGTACGAGGGATCAATCCCGACTATTGGACGCCTGTTTTTGAATCGGGCTGGCAGGGATTTGGACAGGGTACGCTGCAGGTGTTCGTTTTTTTCTTGCCGGTATTTTTTATACTGTTCTTAAAACCTTACTGCACAAAGCCGGAAAAAATATGCAGCTGCGCCCGTTGGGCCGTAGGTGCTGCTGCGGGGATGAACTGCGCCATCTACTTGATTTTGCTGGGGAACTTTCAGGTGAAAGCCACCGGGGCCCTGGCCCGGCCGGTCATTACGCTGATGAGTATGGTAAAGCTGCCGGGAGGTTTTTTTGCCAGGATGGATGCCTTTATGACTGCAATCTGGTTTTTCTCCCTGTTTGCCCTGATGAATACGGGGGTTTTTTACTCCGGCCATATTTTGAAAGAGCTTTTTCGGGAAAAAAAGACCCATTACAGCCTTTTGACCGTGCTGGTGCTGACGTTTGGGCTGGCCCAGTGGTTTTATACCTACCACAATGCGGACAATGTTTACGCCTGGTATCTGAAAAATCTGGCGCTTCCGGTTCTGGTGGCACTGCCCTTGGTGCTCCTGGCGCTGCTGGCCTTTCGGAAGAAGGGGCGGCTGCGGAAAAAGGGGCGGCTTAAGAAGACCTCGGTGTTTTTCCTGGCGGCCTTTCTGCTGTGCATGGGGAATGGCTGCAGCATCCGGGAGCTGGAGGATCGGGGCTTTCCCCTGGCAATCGGGATGGACAAGAACGAGGATGGCATGGCCCTTTCCTTTGATTTTCCGGACATGTCCGAAGCTTCCGAAGGAAAGAACCCCAGCGGGAAGCCGGTGAGCTTTTCCGTGGAGGCGGGGGCCTATTATGAAGCGCAGAAGGCATATGAAAATAATACGAATAAAGTACTGGATTACAATCATTTGAAGGCCATTGTCATAAGCCAGGAGTTTGCGGCGGATGGGAAGGCATTGCGTGAAATGCTTTCCTGGCTGGAACGGGAAGAAGTGGTGGCGCCCAATACCTGCCTTTTTTTTGCAAAGGAGCAGGCTTCGGAAATCCTGACCCTGACGGAGGAAACCAGCGGTTCGGTGGGAAAATATTTGGAACAGATGGTGGAAACCCAGGAGGATTTCAAAGAGAACAAGGTTATGACAATCGGAAAATTAATGAACCAATGGCATAATCAAAATGAACTTTTATTAATTCCTGTTTTAATAAATAATGGAGGCGTTCCATCCATCACGGAATATGCGGTAATGGATGCCTTTGTATACAAAGGGAATATTTCGGTGGAGAAGGCGATGAAAGCATTTTTATGCCAGAATCTGCTCAGTCATTTCCTATACCGTTTAAACAGCGGGGAAGTATTGGAAATCCGAAATATCAAAGCGTCTATGGAAATCGGGCCGGAGGAAGACGGGGCCCTCGTAACGATTGGCCTGACCGGGGATGCCCAGGTGAAGATGGAGGGAGAAGGACAGGCCATGACCCGGGGGCAGCTGAAAAAGAAGATGAACCGCCAGCTGGCCGAATCCCTGACGAAGACGGCGGAAGAGCTGCTGGAGGAACCTGGGATGGATCTTTCCAATAGTTTTATTCGTCTGGGCGGATATCATCGGGAATTGTATAAAAAATATAATCAGGATTATAGTAATTACCTGGAATGCCTTTCCTTAAGGTTTCAGGTGGATATGAATATGATCAATGAATGAAGAAGCTTCAGGAAGCCGGAAAGGCAGCGGTGGAACCGGGGAAAGGTTTGGGGTTTACCGCTGCCTTTTTAAAAATATGGAACCGGAAAAGGGCCGGTTCCTTTTTTACAAGCATGAATTGTATAAGGAAACCATTCCTGGGCATACTTTCCATAGGGCCGGAAGGAGAAACCCGGACCCGGAAAAGGATCAGGAGGAAATTTACATGAAACAGGAACGGAATTTATACGGAAACTTACATAGAAAGCAAGGCATCCATTCAAACACAAAACAGGCAGCAAGGTTTGGACGGCGGGCGGGCATTCTGGCGCTTTTGCTGCTGACGGTGTTCCTTGGCCTGGAGCGGTACGGCAAGGAACAGCTGGCCCGGGAATTGTCGGAGAAAATCATCCGTTTTCATGTGCGGGCCAACAGTGACAGCGAGAAGGATCAGGAATTGAAGCTGGCGGTACGGGACGAAATCGGAGCATATATGCAGGAAGAGCTTGCGGGGATACGGGATCTGGCACAGAGCCGCCGGAAGGTTTTACAGGATTTAGAGGAAATTGAACGGCGGGCCCGGCAGGTGATTGCAGAGAAGGGATGCGGTTATGAGGTGTCGGCATCCCTGGCAAAGGTGGACTTTCCGGAAAAAACCTATGGAACCTATACCTTTCCGGCCGGAGAGTATGAAGCGCTGCAGGTGGTAATCGGACAGGGAAAAGGGAAAAACTGGTGGTGTGTGATGTATCCGAACATGTGTTTCCAGGGGAGTGTTTATGAAGTAATAGAAGAGGAAGCCGAAGCTTCCCTGAAACAGGTACTGACCGCCCGGGAGTATGATGCGTTGATGAAGTCCGGTAATTACCGGATCAAGTGGAAATGGCTGTCCTTCCTGGATCCGCTGTTTGAATCCTTTTAGTTAAAAAATCCCCGGAATGCTTACCTGCCGGCAACAATGCTGTCGTTACTGTTCACACCCATGGTGTTCACAGTAACGAATTCGGCCTATTTAAAGTTGCCTTACGGCAAGAGGCCGGATTCCGGCCCCATTACCGTATTGGCCTTTGCCGTGCAGCGCAGTGCACGGCAAAGGAGTGAACAATAACGCTGTCACACATTTCCAAAGAATGTATTTTTTATGGGCTTGCATATTTCCAAAAGAAAGGTTAGAATGTATCTATATGATTTTTTTGGAGAGTACATAATATGAGCCAATCATTGGATAATAAAAAATATGCACCGGTGGGCGTGTTTGATTCCGGTGTGGGCGGGCTGACCGTGGCCCGGGAGATTATGCGCCAGCTGCCCGGGGAACGGATCGTGTATTTCGGCGATACGGCCCGTGTGCCTTACGGCAGCAAGTCCAGGGAAACGATTATCCGGTATTCCCGGCAGATCTGCCGTTTTTTGCAGGATAAGGGTGTGAAAGCCATTGTGGTTGCCTGTAATACGGCCAGTGCCTTTGCCCTGGAACAGGTTTCTTTGGAATTTCCCCTCCCGATTATCGGTGTCGTGGAGCCCGGGGCGAAGGTGGCGGCTTTGGCCACCAGGAACGGGCATATCGGGGTCATCGGCACGGAAGGGACCATCGGAAGCCAGATTTATACCAAGACCATCCACGTCTATCGGCCGGGAGCGGAAGTGGTGGGGAAGCCCTGCCCGCTTTTGGTGCCCCTGGTGGAGGAAGGCTGGCTGAAGGATTCCGTGACCATTGAGGTAGCCCAGCGCTACCTGTCCGCCTTTCAGGAGTCGGATATTGATACCCTGATTATGGGCTGTACCCATTATCCCCTCCTTCGTTCCACGCTTCAAAGGATCCTGGGGGACCGGGTGAATCTGGTGAATCCCGCCTATGAGACGGCCCAGGAGCTGAAGGCATTGCTGACGGAGCATGGCATTTGCAATGACGGCGGCAAAGACGAGGCTGGGCTTCAGTATCAGTTCTATGTAAGCGACGCCGCAGAGAAGTTTAAAAGCTTCGCCAATTCCATTCTGCCCTGCGAGATCGAGGAAGCACAGCTGATACATATTGACGAATGATGTGAGGAGAGGAATATGACAAAGGATATTTTGTTAAGCATCAGCGGCCTGCAGTTTTCCGCCGAAGAGGATGGAGTCGGGGAACCGGTGGAAGTGATTACCCCCGGCGATTACTATAAGAAAAACGACAAACATTATGTGCTGTATGACGAGGTAATGGAAGGCTTCGAGGGTACCACCAAAAATGTGATCAAGATTGCGGAAGATTGCCTGGATATTACGAAAAAGGGCGTATCCAATGTCCATATGATATTTGAAAAAAATAAAAAGAACGTAACATATTACTATACTCCCTTTGGAAGCCTGCTGATCGGGATCGACGCCAAACAGGTGAAGATTGCGGAAACCGAAGAAAATATTGATGTTTCCGTGAATTACGATTTGGAAATCAATTACGAGTTTCTGGCCAACTGCAATATTACCATGAATATAAAAGCCAAAAATGCGAAAGATTTTCGCTTGTCATAAAATACGAAAGAACTCCGGTTCAGGTAAAACAGAATTCCGATGAGTGAGGAGGATTTAGATGCGAGTAAGAAAGGCAATTATTCCGGCAGCGGGCCTTGGGACCAGGTTCCTGCCGGCCACGAAAGCACAGCCCAAGGAGATGCTTCCCCTTGTGGACAAGCCCACGATCCAGTATATTATCGAAGAAGCGGTTGCGGCGGGGATCCGGGATATTATTGTAGTAACGGGGAGGAACAAACGTTCGATTGAAGACCATTTTGACCGTTCGATTGAATTGGAGCTGGAATTGGAGCGCAGCGGAAAGCAGGAAATGCTGGAGATGGTTAAGGATATTTCGGAAATGGCAAATATCCATTACATACGGCAGAAGGAACCGAGGGGGTTAGGCCATGCGATACTGGCGGCCAAGCATTTTATCGGGAATGAGCCCTTTGCGGTGCTGCTGGGGGATGACGTGGTGGTAGCCAGGACCCCTTGCTTAAAGCAAATGCTGGATATTTTCCACGAATACCGGACCTCCATTCTGGGAGTACAGACCGTGGCCCATGAGGTAGTAAATAAATACGGTATCATTGACGGGAAGCAGGTGGATGACCGGGTATATAAGGTAAGGGACATGGTAGAAAAGCCGGAGCTGGAGGATGCCCCTTCCAATGTGGCCGTATTGGGCCGCTATATTATTACCCCTGAGATCTTTGAATTTCTGGAAACCCAGGATGCCGGGAAGGGCGGGGAGATCCAGTTGACCGATGCCTTGAAGCGTCTGGCGAAGGAACAGGCCATGTATGCCTATGATTTTAAAGGCCATCGCTACGATGTGGGCACCAAGGCCGGATTTATCCAGGCCAATATTGAATTTGCCCTGCGGAATCCGGAGATCCGGGAAGAGATGAAGGCGTATCTGGATGCCCTTCATGAAAATATGGAACAGATGCTGGAATACGAATAACGGAAACAACGAAAGAGAAAGCCTGCGGAAGAATCCGGCCAAAAGCCGTTTTTGCCGTACAGACAAAGCCACAAAGGAATCAGTGTAAAAAATGCCCAATATCCATATAAGTGCGGATATTGGGCGAATTTCATCCTGGCCCCGGTTTATGGCCGGAGCTGTCTGTAAAGTGAGGAACGGTATGGAACGGAAGCGGGAAAAACAAATTTTACGTTACATGAAAAAGAAGCTGGTCGTAGTATTCCTGATCATTGCAGGAAGCCTGCTGGGTCTTACGATCCGGATGGCATACCTTGTAAAAGCCGAAGGGAGCGGCTATGAGAAGAAGATTCTGACGCAGCAGAGCGGAGGCAGTGAACGAATCCCTTACCGAAGGGGTGAGATTTTAGCGGCAGACGGGACGGTGCTGGCATACAGCTGGGATACCTATCATCTGATTCTGGACTGCAGGCAGCTGAACCAGAAGGAACAATGCCTTGAGCCTACCGCAGAAGCGCTGGCCGCCTGTTTTTTGGAGGTGACAGAGGAGGAGGTGCTAAGCGCCGTCAGGGAACGGCCCGACAGCCAATACTGCGTGCTTGCAAAGGGGCTTTCCAAAGAGCAGGTAGAAGCATTTGAAGCGTTCCGGGCAGAGGTGTATCAGGAAGGGCCGAAGAAAGGGAAAAAGGTCAATCCGGACGTGACAGGCGTATGGTTTGAGAAAGAGTATGTCCGCTCTTACCCCTTTGATTCCCTGGCCTGTAAAGTGTTGGGATTCACGGCTTCCGGGGATGTGGGCATCGGGGGCTTGGAGGACTTTTACAACGATGCTTTAAACGGACAGGACGGCCGAAAGTTCCGTTTTCTGAATGGGGACGGGATATTTGAGGAAACCGTCAGGGATGCAAAGAACGGAAGCAGCCTGGTGACGACGTTGGATCTCTTTTTGCAGACCACGGTGGAACGGAAAATCGCGGAGTTTACCGAGCTTCACCGGGACGAATTCCGGGAGGGGCCGGGGAGTGAAAATATGGGCGTGCTGATCCTGAACGTGAAGGACGGCAGCGTGCTTGCCATGGCGGACGGTACCGGATATGATTTAAACAATCCCCGGGATTTGTCGGCTTATCAGAAGGAAGAGGCCCTTGCCGCAATGAGCGAAGAAGAGGTTGCCCGGGAGCAAAACCGGATCTGGCAGAATTTCTGTATCGGCTATGCCTTTGAACCGGGTTCTACCGCAAAGCTTCTGACCGCGGCGGTAGGACTGGACTGCGGCAGGGTCAGGGACGGGGATTCCTATGAATGTACGGGGACAAAGGTAGTGGGGAATTATCCCATCGGGTGTGCCAACGGGGCGGTGCATGGGAACGTCACCCTGGAAGAAGCGATCATGGCTTCCTGCAACAGCGCCCTGGTGGATATGGCCCTTCAGACCGGGAAGGAAGCCTTTGTGAAATATCAGTCAATCTTCCAGCTGGGTTCCAAAACGGGGATTGACCTTCCGGGAGAGGCGAAAACGGATACCCTGCTCTATTCCGAGGAACGGATGGATGAGCTTACGTTGGCAACCAATGGATTCGGGCAGAATTTCAGCGTCACGATGATACAGATGGCCGCCGCTTACGGGTCTCTGGTAAACGGCGGATCTTATTACCGGCCCCGGCTGGTGCAGAAGATTTTAGATGAAAACGGGGACGTGGTAAAGCAGCTTTCTCCGGTGCTGCTAACCCGGACCGTTTCCGAAAAAACCAGTGAGACGATCCGGCGCTGCCTGTACCGCACCGTAGAGGAGGGAACCGGGGCGTATGCAAAGGTTCCGGGGTACACCGTTGGGGGAAAGACCGGAACGGCCCAGATGCAGCCCAGGGACAGCGGCGATTATGTGATTTCCTTTCTGGGCTGTACCCCGGCAGAAGACCCTGAATTGTTGATCTACGTCGTGATTTTAAAGCCTAATTTAAAAGACCAGGCCCAAAGCCGTTATGCGGCGGAGCTGGCAGGGGAAATTCTGGCGGAAATCCTGCCCTATTACCAGCAGTAATTAAGGTACGGAATTGGATGCAGGGTACGGATAGCCTTTTGGTGCAAAGCACGGATTTGCCCTGTTGGCGGGTACATGGGAGTGTCAAAACCGCCGTGTAGCCCATACACTATTAAGAAGGAGAAGGAACATGGAACAGAAGATTTATGAGGAGTACGTGAAGATTTTGCAGGAAGAGCTGGTTCTTGCCATGGGGTGTACGGAACCGATTGCCATTGCCTACGGGGCCGCTCTTGCGGCAGATGCTTTGGGGCGGAAGCCAGAGTCGGTGGAGGTATGGGCCAGCGCCAACATCATTAAAAACGTGAAAAGCGTGGTTGTTCCCTGTACCGGGGGCCAGCGGGGCATCCGGGCGGCAGTGTGCGCAGGGATTGTAGCCGGGGATCCCCGGCAGGAGCTGGAAATCCTGGCTCATATGACCGAAGCCCAGAAAGAAGAAATCAAGGAAATGCAGGAGCGGGTTCCGGTCAAGGTCAATGAATCCGACAGCGGGTATATTTTTGATATCCAGATAAAAGCGGAAGCGGAGGGGCATACGGGATTTGCCCGGATTGCGGGATACCATACCAATGTGGTCTGCCTGAAGAAGGACGAAGAGGTTTTGCTGAAAAAGCCGTATACCGAGCAGAAGCAGTCCTACCGGACGGACCGGGGGCTCCTTTCCGTGGAACGGATTGTGGAATTTGCGGACTGCGTGGAGATTGCAAGGGTGGAAGAAGTGCTGGAACGCCAGATTTCCTGTAATACGGCCATCGCCGAAGAGGGGATGCGGGGAGAATGGGGTGCGCAGATCGGAAAAGTCCTGATGGAGTTTTACGGAAACAGCGTACATAACCGGGCAAAAGCCATGGCTGCCGCCGGTTCGGATGCAAGAATGAACGGCTGTGAGCTTCCGGTGGTCATCAATTCCGGCAGCGGAAACCAGGGAATGACCGCTTCCCTGCCTGTGATTGTGTATGCAAAAGAGATTTCCGTTTCCAGGGAAACCCTGCTGCGGGCGTTAGTTGTGTCTAACCTTGTCACTATTCATCTGAAAACGGGCATCGGAAGGCTTTCGGCCTATTGCGGGGCCATCAGTGCGGGATGCGGGGCCGGCGCGGGCATTTCCTACCTGTATGGCGGGCATACAAAAGAGATTTCCCATGTCATAGTAAACGCATTGGCTATCAATTCCGGCGTAGTCTGTGACGGGGCAAAGGCCAGTTGTGCCGCGAAGATTGCTTCCGCGGTAGAGGCCGGGCTGTTAGGGGTACAGATGCAGAAAAAGAATATGCAGTTTTATGGGGGAGACGGCATTGTCCAAAAAGGCGTGGAAAATACTATCCGGAATGTGGGAGAGCTGGCCAGCCTGGGAATGCGGGAGACGGATAAGACGATTATCCGGATCATGACCGCGGAATAACCGGCCGATTGCACCGGGCCCTCAATTTTCGCAAATCGTATTGACGGGAAAATAACAATTGGAGTATAATTGCTATAGTATTTCGCATATGCAGGCGAGGAGCAGCAAAAGGTTATAATAGGAAGGCCCAAGGCAGCAGACGGGGGTGTAGAGATGAAACAGAAGCAGGATAGAAGCAGGGCGAACAAAGAATTTCCTCTGCTTTTTTCTATTATATTCGTATTTTGTATCTTAGGAGTGATTGTGTTTTTGGTGGCACATAAAATATCGGTGGAGATGTCGGAGTCGGCTATTCAGAATCTGACGGAAAGTCTGGATTTGATGCAAGGCAGCATTGAGGTGATTCTCGATAAGGAAGCGGAGTTTCAGAAGCTGATGGCACAGGAGCTGGCGGAGATTGAGAATCCCCGGGAATTTATCCGCACCTACAAAGCAAATCAGACCATGGTGAAGATCTCCCTGATTATGGACGGGGAAGAAGAAGGGGTTTCCAATACCGGGGAGCGGTTTACGCCGGAGGAACTGGATTTTTCCTTTGGAGGGACCGTGAATGACCTGCCGATTTCCCAGTCTTATTTGAATTTTATGGGAACCTGGGCTTATTCCATGAAATGTCCGGTGGAAAAAGAGGGACAGAGGATTGGAGAGCTTTATATCGAATATGTGTACGACTCATTTGAGCAGTCCCTTCCCAACGGATTTTATGACGGGTGGGCAATGCTCTATATTATGGATGCAAAAAGTGAAAGACTGGTTTTAAAGCCCAAGGGAATGGGAGAACGGGATGCCGGGCACTTGAATCTGGAGGATTTTTACCGGGCCAATCAAATTATGGAAGAGGAGCTTCAAAAAGAGGTTTCCATGTGCCTGGAAAACGGACAGAACCTTATGTTTTACCATGATATCCGGGGAAAAAGCGCCTTGAATTATATGTGGGCCGTAAATGGGGGGACGATATACCTGATTGGCTATGTGCCGGTGGAGGGGATCCAGCAGGAAGGCAGTACGGTCAATCAGAATATTATAATTGTCATTGCAGTTACGTTAATTGCATTCTTTTTATGCTGCGGCCTGTATTATTTGAACCAGAGACAGCAGAACAAGGTGCGGGAAGAACGGGAGCGGGAGCGGGAAATCCACAATCAGCAGCTGGCGGAAGCGCTCCAGGCTGCCCAGATTGCAAGTAATTCCAAGACGATGTTCCTTTCCAATATGTCCCATGATATCCGGACGCCCATGAATGCAGTGTTAGGATTTACAACCCTGCTTGCAAGGGATGCGGAAAATCCGGGGAAGGTGCGGGAATATACCCGGAAGATTACGGCCTCCGGCCAGCATTTGTTAAGCCTAATTAACGATATACTGGATGTTTCCAAAATTGAAAGCGGAAAAGTCGTCTTAAATTATGAGCCCTTTACCTTGAATGCACTGGTTTCTTCCGTGGATGCGATTATCCGGCCCATGGCGAAGCACAAGGAACAGGAATTTCACCTGGAGGTAACGGGGATTGGGCATGAATGCCTGATGGGCGATGAAACGCGGATCAACCAGGTATTGATTAACCTATTGTCCAATGCGGTGAAATATACTCAGGAGGGAGGCAATATCTGGTTTCGGATCATCGGATTAAAGCAGCATTCCAGCCAGTATGAGCATATCCGGATTGAGGTAGAGGACGATGGTTACGGCATGACGCCGGAGTATTTGGAGACTATTTTTGACGCCTTTACCAGAGCGGAGAACAGCACCACCAACAAGGTGCAGGGAACGGGCCTTGGCATGGCGATTACAAAAAATATCGTTGAGCTTATGGGCGGGACCATAGATGTAACCAGTGAAGTGAACCGGGGAAGCCTGTTCCGGGTGGAATTGGAATTTCGGATACCGGAGGACAGGCAGGATCAGCAATTTTGGGAACAAGCCGGAATTAGCCGGATTCTGGTCTTAAGCCGTGATGCGGAAACCGGTGAGGATATCCGGCTCCTGATGAAGGAAACTGGTGTTCGTGTAGACGGCGCCGATAATGTGGAAGAAGCTTTGGAGAAGATCAGAGCGGCCGGGGTGCAGCAGGATGACTATGGAATGATTCTGATGGTCCGGGGTCTGACGAAGACAGAAGGGGGAAAAGATTCCGATTGGAATTGTGTTACGGCTGCAAAAGAAATTCGGAAGCTGGTTTCGGAGGAAGTACCATTCCTGTTTTTGGCGGAATGTGATGAGATCGGAATAGAGGAAGTACTTCAAATAGGAAAGGCCGGCATATTGTTAAAGCCGTTCTTTGTATCCTCCCTGAAAGAAAAGATTCTGGAGATGCAGGCGGAAGGCCGGAAGGAAGAACCGCCCTTGGACGGGGAGGGCAGTGACTTGGAGGGACTGCATTTTCTGGCAGCTGAGGACAATGAGATCAATGCGGAGATTTTGACGGAGATTTTAAGGATAGAAGGGGCAGGCTGCGAGGTGGCAGAAAACGGCAAGCTGGTAGTGGAACGCTTTGCCGCTGCAAAAGAGGGAGAATTTGATGCAATTTTAATGGACGTCCAGATGCCGGTTATGAACGGCTACGAGGCAACAAGGGCAATCCGGAATCTGGAACGGGAGGATGCGGCGACGATCCCCATTATTGCCATGACGGCAAATGCCTTTGCGGAGGATGAGAAAGAGGCATTGGATGCCGGTATGAACCTTCATTTGTCGAAGCCCATAGATGTGGAGCTGCTGAAGAAGGTATTGAGCCAATTCAGAAAAAGCAGTAAGGTTGAAACGGAAAGAAAGTGAGAATTTATGAATCATAGAAAGATTGTGAAAAAAACAGCAATGTTGTGTCTGGCCGGAATAACGGCCCTTACTTTGGCAGGATGTCAGGGAAAGGAGAAAGATAAGAACCTGATTACCTTTGAGGAAGAGGAACAAAAGGTGGTAAACCTGTTTGGGCCTATGGAGAAAACAAACCCGAATGCCCAGAATGTGGCCAGGAGTGCATTTGATAAGACCATCAGCATTGCGGAGGAACGGTTGGATCTGCTGGTGGAATATCGCACCTATACGGCGGAGAATTATCAGGAGAAAACCTATGACGATGTGACCCTGGACCGGGTGCGCAACCGCATGGATGACTTGTATCTGCTGAACCCGGATACGATCCAGGTTTTGGGGGCAGAAGGGAACCTGATGGATTTGTCCGGGCTGGAAAGCGCAGGGAATCTTCGGGATGTGGTGAGAATGGCCAATACGGTGGACGGGAAGCTGGTGGCAATTCCCCAGGAGGTGGTGGCCCATGGCTTGTTTGTCAATCAGGACCTGTTTGATAAATATCAGCTGGAGCTGCCGGAAACACCGGAGGATTTGTTGGAATGCTGCCGGGTGTTTCAGGAAAACGGAATCGAATATCCGATCGGTGCGAATCGCTGGTGGCTGGAGAATTTTGTGTTTGCCCAGGCATATGCCGATTTATACAACGGCGGAAATACTCAGGCGGAAATTGATGCCTTAAACAGCGGGGAAAGTAAGTACAGCGACTATATGCGGCCCGGATTTGAATTCCTGAAGGAACTGATTGACCGGGGATATATTGATGCCGAAAAAGCCTATACCAGTGAAGCCATTGAAGGGGAAGGGCCGGATTTTCTGGCACAGAAGACGCCGATCGTAATGGCTTACTGGGGAGCCGCGAATTCGGAAACCGCCTATGGAAAGCCGGGCTTTAATCTGAAAGTGATCGGTTTCCCCAGCAGACGGGGGCCGATGCCTGTGGTATCTATGACAGGGTACGGGATTCAGGCGGATGCAGAGCACAAGGAGGATGCGGTGAAGGTGCTGGATATCATCCTTTCCGATGAAGCGCTGCAGCTGTATTCGGAAACCAATCAGGTGATATCCCCTTCTAAAAATGTGGAGGTTGCCTGTATCCCGGCCCTGCAGCCCTTGAATGACCGGATCAAGGAAAATGTTTATGTCCTGGGGTCTAATGCGGGAATGAAGGTGGAACAATGGGGGAACACATGTTTGATCGTGCGGAACCTTTTAAACGGCGGGACGGTAGAGGAATGTATGGCGGAATTTGACCGGCTGCAGGAAGCGTCGCTTCAGTAAGAAGGGATCTGACAGTTCCGGGAATAGAAATGAAGAAGAGCAGCTGCCAGAGCATTCCCTCTCCGGCCGGAGGATACGGAAGAGATAGACGAAGGAGGAGAAGACAATGGAAAGGTTCAAGAAACTGTTCCAGGCTACGGATATGACACAGGGGGAACCCTGGAAGCAAATCGTGATTTTTACGATTCCCATGCTGGTGGGGAACATTGCCCAGCAGCTTTACAGTACGGTGGACAGTATTGTGGTGGGAAAATATGTAGGGGATCATGCGCTGGCGGCCGTTGGGAGTGCGGCTCCGATTCTGAACCTTCTGCTGGTATTGTTTATCGGCATCAGTATGGGCGCCAGCATCATGGTGGCCCAGTATTTTGGGGCCAGGGAACGGGAAGAGCTGTCTTATACAGTGGGAAACTGCATTCTCTTAACCGGGGTGGCCGTGGTGATTATTATGGGGATTTCCGTACTCATTGTAAAGCCCCTGCTGCACCTGCTCAATACACCGGACAGCATTATTGACTGGTGCGCCTCCTATCTTTTGATTATGTTTGTGGGCTGTGTGGGCAGCGCCTATTACAACATCCTAAGCGGGGTACTGCGGGGGCTGGGGGATGCTTTTGCCGCATTGGCATACCTTTTGGTGGCAACGGTGCTGAACATCATATTGGATCTGGTATTTGTGGCTTACTTTCATATGGGAGTCAGCGGCGTGGCTCTGGCAACGATTATCGCCCAGGCGGTGTCGGCAGTATTATGCTTGCTGCGCCTGGCGAAAATGAAGAATTTATTTGACCTTAAGAAAAAGTATATCAAATTTCATAAAAAATATGCCGGGAATATCGTGCGGCTGGGACTGCCCTCCGGTCTGACCCAGGCGATTTTTTCCATGGCTGCCATCATTGTGCAATCTTTAACAAACAGCTTTGGGGAAATGTTCATTGCAGCCAATGTAATCGTAATGCGCGTGGACGGATTTGCCATGCTGCCGAACTTTTCGTTCGGTTCCGCTATGACCACCTATGCCGGCCAGAATGTAGGAGCGGGAGCTTATGACCGGGTAGTCAAAGGGGCGAAGCAGGGAACCGGGATTGCGTTGCTGACGACAACCACCATTACCGGTTTGATCCTGCTGTTCGGACGGCATCTGATGGGAATTTTCACCGATACTTCGGAACTGGTAGACTTAAGTATGCGCATGATGTGTATTATTGCGGCGGGCTATGTGGCCATGGCAGTGACCCAGAGCCTGTCCGGGGTAATGCGGGGCGCCGGGGACACCATGACCCCCATGTGGATCTCCGTGTTTACTACGGTTGTGGTGCGTGTGCCCATTGCCTACGGGGTGGCGTGGCTTACCAGAAGCGATGCATTTCCCAATGGAAGGCAGGAGTGTATTTTCATTTCCCTGTTAAGCTCCTGGCTGATCGGCGCGGCAGTGACCACGATTTTTTATGCCCGGGGAAAATGGAAGAGAAAGGCATTGGCATAGGGGATTTTCGGTCAAGAAACAGCGGGAAATCGCCGATATGATAAGTATAGGGAACAGTTCGGCACAAAGGGCACCGAAGATGCAGCCCCGGGAACGGACGCAGCCGGGCTGTTGCCGGGAAACACTGCAACAGGGATATAAGGAGGTATCCCTCATCGTTCAAGGAGGAGACGGATATGAAAATTGAATCAAGTGCAGTTGCCATGTCATCCGACCGGAAGTATGTAGCTTATGCTCAGAAGACAACGGCTTCCATGATTACCACATCGGAAGATGCGGCGACCCTGGATTTTTCCAGAGAAGGGGTCAGCCTGGCAGAACAGATGAAGGAAGAGCAGCAGCGGATCGACCAGGAGAAGAAGCAGCGGCAGCAGGAAAATCTGGCCAAGCGCCTGATGGAGCAGTCCGAGGAAACCAGGCGTACCCGGCAGGAGTTTCCGGAGCCGAAGGAGCAGAAGCAGATGGAGCTGGAGCTTTTGCGGAAGATGATTGCGGCTCTGAACCGGATGAATGGAAAAAATCCTTCGGAAGCCCTGCGGGAGCTAAAGGAGATGAAGAGCCAGGCGAAGGCCGGCTATGCCTATGGGTCCGGCCAGGGAATTGGGAAGCAGAACGGCATGATTGCTTCCTCCGGAAATGCATCCCGGCCCACCACCTGGAAAAAGACCACGGTAACCAGCGCCTTTGTGACGGAGATGGAGCATACGGCCTATCAGGCTTCCGGCGTGGTGAAGACGGCAGACGGGCGGGAAATTAATTTTGGCGTGACCATGGAGATGTCCCGGGCATTTTGTGCCAAATATGACAGTATTGTACAGGAGGATTACATCTGTACCGACCCGTTGGTCATTAATCTGGATACCAATGCCACTACGGTTTCCGATCAGAAGTTCCTGTTTGACCTGGATGCGGACGGGAAAGAGGAGGAGATTTCCTTCGTGGGAAAAGGCAGCGGCTTTTTGGCTCTGGATAAGAATAAAGACGGGAAGATCAACGACGGCAGCGAGCTGTTCGGTACCAGGAGCGGCGACGGCTTTAAAGACCTGGCGGCTTATGACCAGGACGGCAACGGCTGGATTGATGAAAACGACAGTATTTTTAAGGATTTGAAAATCTGGACGAAGGATGAGAAGGGCAACGACCGCCTGATTGATTTGAAGGAAGCAGGTGTGGGCGCGATTTACCTGGGCAATGCTTCGACGGAATTTTCCCTGAAAAGCGATGAAACGAAGGCTACCAACGGGGTGATCCGGAAAACCGGGATTTATCTGAAGGAAACCGGGGAAGTATCTACGATACAGCATGTGGATCTTGCGGTATAAAATTTTATTTTTGTATTGTATTATGTGGGATTCTGTTGTATGATAGAAGACAAAGGAGTTGATTTTTGTGGAATTTCAATTACCCCCTTCCCAGGAAGGGAAGATGAGAATCGTACAGGAGCTTGTCCCCGGAAAACAGGTGACGCTGGCCCACATTATTGCAAGCCCGCAGCCCATTGTGTATAAGAAGCTGGGACTGGATCCCAGTGTGGATTACAGCCGGGCAGCCATCGGTATTTTGAGTATGAGTCCTGCGGAGATTTCGGTAATTGCGGGAGATCTGGCGGTGAAGAATGCGGATATTGATCTGGGTTTTATTGACCGGTTCAGCGGAACGCTGATTTTTACAGGTACCGTATCGGCAGTGGAAGAGGCTATACGGGCGATTAATACATATCTGATTGAGAAGCTTGGATTTACCGTGTGCGAGATTACAAGGACGTAACGATGAAGAAGATGATGCTGGTTGGGCGCAGTGAGTGTGGGAAGACCTCGCTGCGTCAGGCTATAAAGGGAGATACGATTCATTATCATAAGACCCAGTACATCAATCATTTTGATGTGATTATAGATACCCCGGGGGAGTATGCGGAGAATGGGACGCTGGGACGGGCCCTGGCCCTGTATTCCTATGAAGCGGACGTGGTGGCCCTTTTGATTAACGCCACGGAGCCTTACTCCCTGTTTCCGCCCTGTGTGACGGCAGTATCCTGCCGCCCGGTAATCGGTGTTGTAACTCAGATTGATGCGGAAGGGGCGGATGCGGCCCGGGCGGAACGGTGGCTTCGGCTGGCAGGCTGTCAGGATATTTTTCATGTTAGCTCCTATACGGGAGAGGGAATCTGGCAGCTTCTGGAATATCTGCGGGAGCCCGCAGACGTGCTGCCCTGGGACAATGAGAAGGAAGCGCAGCATCCCCGCCAGGTGGAATCCACGAAGAAATGAGAAGGAAGCGCAGCACCCCGCAGGCAGGATCCACGAAGAAACAGGAAGGATTTTTGTTGTTTCACAGAGAATGAGATAGAAAAACCGGCAGTACCCGTTAATGGGTCTGCCGGTTTATAAATTCCGTCTTATATTTGGAGTAGACGATTTTCTGGCTGTGGTACAGTCCGTAGTAGCCGGACAGCATATAGCTGATGGCGATGGACAATAAGAAGTAGGGCATGCCGTGGAATCCGAACAGCTCAAAGCAGATGAACAGGGAGGAAATGGGGCAGTTGGTAACGCCGCAGAATACGGCGCCCATGCCGATGGCCGTACTAAGGGCCGGGGCGAAGCCCAGCAGATTCCCGAACAGGCAGCCGAAAGTCGCCCCGATGAAGAAGGAGGGGACAATTTCCCCGCCTTTGAATCCGGCTCCCAGAGTCAGCGCCGTAAACAGGATTTTCAGCAGGAAGGCATAGGGAACGTATTCGTTTTCAAAGCAGGCTTCGATAACGGGCATTCCGGCGCCGTTGTAATCCTGAGACCCGGTCAGCAGGGTCAGCAGGATGATCAGGCATCCTCCGGCCAGAATCCGCAGATAGGTATTTTGAAAGAATTTTTTGTACAAATGCTCTGCGGTGTGCAGGGAGATACAGAATAAGACGCTGACTCCGGCACATAGGACGGCTAACAATGCGGTCTGGCCTCCGGTCAGTACCGTAAAGTCCGGAATTGCACCAAGGGTAAACTGTTCCGGCATAATCCCAAAATATCCGGCAATGCCGTGGGCTACCAGTGAGGAGATTACACAGGGCACCAGGGCGGAATAATGCATGATGCCGACACTGACCACCTCCATAGAGAAGATGGCGGCTGCCAGAGGGGTGCCGAACAAAGCGGAGAAGGCCGCGCTCATGCCGCACATAATCATGATGTGCTGATCCTTTTCGTCGAACTTCAGCTGCCGTCCCAGAGAATTGCCGATGCTGCCGCCCAGCTGCAGGGCAGCTCCTTCCCGTCCTGCGGAACCGCCGAACAGATGGGTCAGGACCGTGGAAACGAAGATCAGCGGCGCCATTTTCAGAGGGATGCTTTCCCCGGAATGGATGGCGGAAAGCACCAGATTGGTTCCGCTGTCCTTTTCATTATGCATAAAGCGGTAGGCTGCCACGATCAGAAGGCCCCCTGCGGGCAGGAAAAACAGGAGCCAGGGATGCCCGGCTCTGGTGTCGGTGGCATATTTCATACAGTAATAGAACAGTGTTCCGGCGGCGCCGATGAGAAGTCCCGACAAAATGGCAAACAAAATCCATTTTACCAGGAGCCAAACGCGGGAGCCGACATGTCCCATACCCTCCAATAGTTTTTGCTTCATAGTAATAAAATCCCCTTCATCTCTGTTTTCTTATTAAAAACCCATTGGTTCCCGAACGATGAGGAATGCTCTGTTTAATCCCACCAGAAATACCATACGCAGGAATCCGCCAGCCCTGCGGCCAGCTCCGACAGCTTAAAGGTTTCGGTGCCCTGATCCACCCGGTCATTGCAGAAACCGTAGTGTTCTTTCGCCACTTCCATGGGATCTGCCCCGTTTAATCCCATGGGCGCATAGAATTCCATCACATCATGGGTGAATACGGCCGGAATTGCCCGGTATGTTTCATACCAGTATTTGCAGACGGAAATCATGTCCTCCGGGCCGGGGCATTCGTTCCAGCCGCCCAGGGGCAGGTATCCGATGATTTCCCAGGGATGTTTTACCGGAAGCTCCAGCAGCAGGGTATCTGCTTCCAGCATCCTGTCCTGGAAGGAGCAGTAGGAGCTAAAGTGGCGGATGACTTCGCCTTCCGCTTCATTGCCCAGGAATTCTTCCAATCCTCCGTCCTCATAGTATTCCACGCCTTCCTGGTACCATTCCGTTAAAAGCTCTTTGCCGTTGTCCCCGCAGCCGGCGATGATTTCCCCCGGGATATATTCCTTGCCTACTACTTCCGTCAGCCATTCCATCACATATTCGTCCAGTGACAGGACAGCCGGCCAGAAGCCTTTTTCCTTCCCGGCATCCAAAGCGGCCAGGTATGCCTGCTCCACCAGTTTGGGATCGGTTCCTTTTTCAAATACCGTGTAGTTACATTGAAAACGTTCTGCCAGTTTTGTTTGAGATGCGTCCATCGTATACGTTCCGCCTTTCTTTCCAATAAGAGGTTGGGTGTGTTTTTTGGTCTGTCTGATTGTTTCAATTATACTACGAATCGGAGAAAATGGAAATCCTTTTTCAAAATCCTTCTGAAAAGCTTGACAAGGAAACGGGGATATCATAAGATTGAAGGGAGACTGCTTTCATTTTTGGAAGCAGAATAGATGCAGAGGGACATTTGAAGCAGGTGGAAATTTGAAGCAGGAACAACCAAAGGTAAATGTTATTCTGGCTGTCTACAATGGAGAGAAATATTTGCGAAAGCAGCTGGACAGCTTGTTGGCACAAACCTATGAAAATATGGATATTTATGTGCGGGACGACGGTTCTTCGGACGGGACTCTTTCCTTATTAAAAGAGTATCGGGAGAGGGCCGAGGAATACCGGAGAGAGAAAGGAAGCGGAAAGCGGCTGGTGCTGCTGGATGGGGACGGAGTGAACCTGGGCTGTCCGGAGAGCTTTTACGAGATTTTGAGAAAGTGTGAGAAAGCGGACTATTACGGGTTTTGCGACCAGGACGACGAATGGTATCCTCAAAAAGTTGCCTGGGCAGTGGAGCGGCTGAACCGGGAAGATCCCGGGGAGGTGCTGCTTTACTATACGGCCAGCGATTACCTGACGGAGGATGGGACGCTGATCCGCAAATCCCCCCTTCAGAAGGAGCAGGCGAAGCTGTTAGATGTACTCTATTATTCACCGGGTTCCGGATTTACAATGGTGTTCAATGAATGTGCCAGGCAGAAGCTGGTGCTGCAGTGCAGGCCGGGGCCGGAGCTTCATGACCGATGGCTGCTTCGGGGAGCCGCCTGTTTCGGGAAAGCCATTTATGACAACCGCAGTTCGGCAGCCCATATCCGCCATCCGGAAGCGGTGACAGCCGGGGATTCCGATGACCGGAGCCTGATTTTGCATTTCATAAAAAACGAATTATGCGGAGATGATATACAAAGGGATAAGGCGGCGCTGC
>CAJUSQ010000035.1 GCA_910588885.1 uncultured Lachnospiraceae bacterium | reverse complement strand
CAGGTGTAAATCCTGTCTCATTTATTGATTATACCCAAAGTTCAGAAAGAACCAGGTTTTACAGATGCTTTTTCGTTTGGACTGAAGCTTTCGGTCAAAGGGTTACCCTATATATTCCGTGGCACAGCGGTGCTTCTTTGTTTTTCTGTCATAGCTGATTCCATATTGTACCGATTGTCCCGGAAATTCCTTGTCCCCCTCTTCCCCAAATGCTATGATTAAGAAAAACCCTTTAAGGAGGAACCTGCCTTGACCCATACGCAAATCAAATATTTCCTGACGGCCGCCCGGTGCCTGAATTTTACGGAAGCCGCCAATCAGCTGTTTATTACCCAGCCGGCCTTGAGCCAGCAGATTACCGCCATTGAAGCAGAGCTAAACATGCAGCTGTTCATCCGCCACAAGAACAAGCTGCGGCTCACGCCTGCTGCACTGGTGCTTCTGGAAGAGCTTCCGGCTTATGAAAAATCCTATCTGGAAATCATTGAAAAAGCTAAAATTGCCCATAAGGGCAAAGACGGGATTCTGAACATCGGCATTTTACAGGGCCAGATGCTGACTCCCAATTTCCGGAACGCCTATTCCGGCTTCCGGCAGGAGTATCCAAACATCGGCATTCAATTGTCAGTGGGAACCTTCCGGGAATTAAAAACGAAATTGGATAAGGGAAAACTGGACATTGCGTTCACAATTGATTTTGATATTAAAAACGAACCCAGATATTTCTATGAAAACGTAGATTTAAACGTGGGTGTTGCCCTGATTGCCAGGCTTCATCCCCTTTCCAAAAAGAAAAAGCTGCGGCTTGCGGATTTAAAAAACGAAAATCTGATTATTGTGGATCAGATGGATTCGGAGGCCGTACGGAACATGATGTATACGGACTGTAAAAAAGCCGGATTTATCCCGAATTTCCTGCTGGCTTCCTCCCTGGACGAACAAATGCTTTGGATTGACGCCGGGCTGGGTGTGGGGATTATCAACGCAAACAGCTATATCGCCGTGAATCCCAATGTTACCGCCATTGAGGGATTCCAGGTAGGAAACAACTACTTTTGCATTGCTTGGCACCGGGATAACGGGAATCCGGCAACCGCACTCTTTGCTAATTATGTAACGGATTATATGAAAACCGCCGAAGGATCGGATTTTAAACCATAAGTTTTTCTTATGGCTTCCTTATTTTTAACTTTTGTACAAATAATCCCGGGTTTGCTATGATAAGGAAAAAGAAGGAGGGTTATCATGGAACAACATACAAATGCTGCACAATTCGCCCAACGATCCAAGCGGGTGATGGACGCCATCCATCTAAAGGAGCCAGGCCGGGTTCCTTTTGTTCCGACATTGGGAAATGTCATTGCTCTGGAATACGGCGTCTCCATCCAGGACGCCATGCTGGATCAGAAAAAAGTCATTCCTGCCCTTGACCGGATGCTTGGGGATATGAAGCCGGACTACTTCTACGCGCCGGATTTTTTTCCGAAGCATACACTGGATATTTTAAAGCCCGTCAATATTAATTATCCCGGAAAAACCCCGGAAATGGGGCTGAATTTTACTTATCAGGTGGCAGACCATACTTTTTTGGAGGACGGGGAATATGACCTGTTCTTAAAGGATCCGTCGGATTTTTTGATGAAAAAGGTTCTGGCCGTCAAATATCCCGCCCTGGCCGGGCTTGGCCTGCTGAATCCATACACTCTTTGCGGCTCTACCGTTATGGGCTTTGCTTCCTTCGCGGCGCCGCCTCTGACAAAAGCCCTGGAAGTCCTGCTGGAAGCCGGAAAAGCAACCCAGGCATATATTGATTCTTCCGTTGCTCTTCTCATGCATCTGATGGAACAAGGATATCCCGTATGGGGCAGCGTCGTGGCCAGCCATCCTTTTGATGACTTTGCCGACAATATCCGGGGGCTTTTAAATACCGTTATGGACTTAAAAACAGATCCGGTGCTTTTGGCAGAAGCCGTAGACCGATATACCCAGGTCTGCATCCCGGCGGTCATCAGCCTGGCGAAGCGGTCCCGCTCCGACAATGTTTTCATCCCGCTCCATATCGGTGTGGACGAATTCATGTCCCCCGAGGATTACGATGCCTACTACTGGCCTCCCTTGAAAAAAATGCTCCGGGCCCTCATTGATGCGGGGCTTACCCCTTTTGTATTCTGCGAAGGAAATTACTATACCCGCCTTCAGACTATCAAGGATGTTCCCAAGGGTAAAGTCGTTTATTTCTTTGAAAAACAGGATATAGCCAATGCCAAACGGATTCTGGGGGATACCGCCTGCGTGGCAGGGAATTTCGATACCGGGCTTTTGATGCACGGCACCCGGGAACAGATTACGGAAGAAACAAAACGGCTTTTGGAGGTTTGCGCTCCGGGCGGCGGATACATGATGTCCAACAGTATCTCTTTGGACAACTGCAAGCCTGAAAACCTGTCTGCCTGGTATGAAGCAACTGTAAAATACGGCGTTTATTAAATACGAATGGGAGATATTTATGGAAGTTTTAGGACTTATCGGCATTTTAGCCGCACTTGTATTATTTATTTTTTTAGTATATAAAAATTGTGTTAGTTATTGGGCAGTCATGATCTGCGTTGCAATTGTTGCACTCACAAACCGGCTGAATCCGCTGGAAGCCCTGACTGTTACCTTTACCGGAGGACTGACGGATTTATTTCTACAGATGTTCAGCATCGTATTCGGCGGAGCGATTCTGGGTAAGCTGTTTACGGATGTTGGCGCGGCAAATTCGATTGCTGCCGCCCTGATCAAACAATTTCTTCCGGAGGAAAACACAAAAAATAAGGTATTTCTGGCTGTATTGGTACTTTTTATCTTCAACGGCCTGTGCACCATGGGAGGAATCGACGGCTATGTGGGCATCTTTACCATGTTTCCCATCTATATGCTGGTTTGTAAAAAATGTGATATTCCAAGACGATTCCTACCCGGTATGATGTTTTTGAACTGCATGTTTATGGCCGCGCCGGGCGCGCCGCAGATTCATAATGTTAATGGCCGTAGCTGCCATGAATTCCGCTGCCGCTGCGGCTTTGGAAGAAGGCGCCGTTCCTTTTTTTGTCAATGCCACTGCCGGATTGATTCCGGGCTGGATTTGCGTAATCCTGATTGCGGCCATGGCATTATGGTACATGCCCCGGGCCATCCAAAAGGCCCAGGCCAGAGGGGAGCATTTTGATGCCGGCACCTGTGAAATGACGGAACGGGATACCGAATTCCTTCCTCATTGGCTAGTTTCCCTGCTTCCGCTGCTTGCTGTTTTCGTCAGCTATAGTATTCTTCATCTGGATATTTTCTGGGCCTTGATGATTGGAATCGGAATTACCGTCGTTTTTATGGGAAAGTATCTTCCGAAACAAGATTTCAGAGGAAATCGAATAAATGTTCTCCAAAGCCTGGTACAGTCCCTGAATATGGGAGCCAGCCAATATCCCAATGCCATGCTGAATGTGATCACCCCTTCCGGCCTTGCAGCGGTAATTACTTCCACTGCCGCCTTCGGCCTTGTAATCGGGATGTTCTACGGCTTGTCCGCCGCCCTTCCCATAGCGGCCGTCGCTTTGATTGCCACCTGCGTCATTGTAGGGATTACTTCCTCCCCTCCCGCCGCCCTTATGATTGTAATTCCAAACATAATCGTCCCCATTGCCTTACAGGCCGGTACGGACATGGGCGTTCACGCCGCTATGATCACCCGTATCGCTGCAATTGCCGCCTCCACCTTCGAATCTCTGCCTTTTAACGGGATGTGCGTCATGCTCATGGGGGTCAGCCACTGTACAATCAAAGAATCTTACAAGCCAATGGGTGTTATTTCGGTTGGATTTACATTAATTGGTGCAATTGTTTGCACTATTCTGGCAATTCTCGTACCGGAAATGTTTGGGATTGGATAGGAATCCTTTCAATATGGCCGGATTTTTTAAATAATCAATCCTTTTCCTGAAAATTTGCTGCCTGTTAAGTTGATTTCTCATTGTAAATCCCTTATACTATAAGTGCAATCAAAGACCCCGCCGCAAAACCCATCCTTTTGCGGCGGTTTTTCTATCAGATGAAAGGAACCTGCTATGACCCACACCCAACTGCCTTACCGGCTCATAGACGAAGCAATTTTAGAACAACAGTTCTTCCGCGACCAAGACGGCTTTTTGATCGTCCCCACCGCATCCCACAACAACTGCGGCAGCCGCTGTGTCATCTGGCTCAAAATCAAGGACGGAAAAATCCGGGAGTTATCCACGGATTCCTGTGAAGACACCGGGGAAAATCCACAAATCCGTTCCTGTTTGCGTGGACATTCTTATCTGGATACTTTTTTGCACAAAGACCGGATTCTCTATCCCATGATGCGCATCGGAAAACGGGGAGAGGGAAAATTCCGGCGGATTTCCTGGGAAGAAGCCACATCCTTTCTTGCCGGTGAAATGGCACGTATTAAGGAAACCTATGGTCCCCAGGCCCGGTACTGCAACTATGCCACCGGATATGAAATGTGCGCAGCCTCCCCTTCCATAATGGCCCGAAGGCTTCTGGCTCTGGACGGGGGATACCTGGGCTACTATAACAACTACAGCTGTTCCTCTTCCGGCCTGGCGGCAGAACTGATGTACGGCACCTGGAATACCGGGAACAGCCGTAACGACTATGTAAATTCCAAACTGATCCTTCTATGGGGTTTTAACCCGGCAGAAACCTTCTGCGGCGGAAATACCATGTACGCCCTCCGAAAAGCCAAAGAGGCCGGGGCAAAAATAATCGTCATAGATCCCCGTTTTTCCGACACTGCCGCCGGATTGGCCGATCAGTGGATCGCACCCCGGCCTACTACGGACCAGGCTCTTTCAGATGCAATGGCCTATGTCATTTATACCGGAAAGCTCCACTGTCCGGAGTTTCTGAAAAAATTCTGCATCGGCTTCGACCGGGACACTTTGCCAAAGGACGTCCCGCCCACCGAATCCTACGTAGACTATCTCCTGGGAACCAAAGACGGCATCCCAAAAACCCCCCGGTGGGCTGCTGCCATTACCGGACTGTCCCCACAAGTTATTAAAGCCCTGGCCCTGGAATATGCCGCAGCAAAGCCTGCCGCCATCCTGGAAGGCTATGGGCCGAACCGTCACGCCTACGGGGAACAATTTTCCAGGGGCCTGATTACATTGGCTTGTATGACCGGAAATGTGGGAATTCCCGGCGGCTCTGCAGCGGGCCTGGGCCAGGTACCCGGCGGCGTCCAGTTTCTGGAAAGCGCCCCCGGCCTTTTGGAAAATCCCTATCCCGGCAAAATTCCCTGCTTCTGCTGGACCGACCTCATCGAGCATGCCTCTTCTTTTACGGAAAAAGACGGGCTCTTAGGCGCGGAATCGCTTGATACAAATATTAAATTTATATTTAATTTAGCGGGGAACTGTTTGATCAACCAGCATAGTAACTGCAACCGCACCGCCCAGCTTCTTTCCGATCCTTCCAAGGTGGAATGCATCGTCTGCAGCGACATTTTTCTGACTGCCAGCGCCCGGTATGCAGACCTCCTGCTGCCGGGTACCACCATGCTGGAAACGGAAAATATTACAGCCTCTCCGGCCCGGTTTGATGAATTTTTCAAAATCAATCCGGTTCTCCATCCTCCGGGAGAATGCCGCTTCGACTACGACTGGCTCTGCGATACCGCAAAAAAACTGGGCCTTTACGACGAATTTTCCAGGGGCCGTACCCTCCACGACTGGCTTTGCCTTTCCGTGAAGCATCTGCAGAACACCCTTCCCGACTTTCCGGATATGGATTCCTTTACCAAAGAAGGAGTATATAAACGGAATTCCAATGAGAATCGAATTGCTTTTGCAGAACAGATCCGGGGCCAAAAGCCCTTTTCCACTCCTTCCGGGAAAATCGAGATCTTTGTACGTTCCCTTTATGAAAAAAAAGATCCGGACATCAATCCCCTGCCCGGCTACATGCCTGCCTGGGAAGGGCCCCAGGATCCCCTGATCCGGACATACCCCCTGCAGTGCATCGGATTCCATACCAAGGGGCGGGTCCATTCCGTCCATGACAACAATCCGAAGCTCCGGGCTTTGGTTCCGCAGGAACTATGGCTCCATCCGGAGGATGCGAAGCCCCGGAATATCAAAAATCACGACCTTGTACTAGTATATAATAGCCGCGGTACCATTCGTATCCCGGCAAAAATTACAACACGTATCCGGCCCGGAGTGGTAGCCGTCCCTCAAGGCGCCTGGTTTGATCCGGATCAAAAAGGCGTTGACCAGGGCGGCTGTATCAATACCTTAACCTCCCTTCGGCCAACGCCTATTGCAAAAGCCAATGCTCAGCATACGATTCTGGTAGAAGTGAAAAAAGATTCCAATTGCATTAAGGGAACGGATTCCGTTATCCCGGGCAGCTCCATTCCAGACAACTCCATGCCGGACAACTCCATTCAAGACAACTCCATGCCGGACAACTCCATTCGAGACAGCAGGCAGATCCTTTTCTGTACCGGATGTCTGACCTGTGTTGCATCATGTCCCCATGGCCGGATGAAAGTTTTGGAGCTTCCTTCCGGCGAACAGGAGCAGCCCATACGCTATTTGCCTCTCTCCTGCGGCCAGTGCGGAGAGCCTGCCTGTAAAGCCTCCTGCCCCCTGCGGATTTTGTAAACTGCGCCAAGGTATCGCAACCATTTATTTTTTACGCTCCAGCCTTACATTCACCCAATCCCTCAGCAGGCTGTACAGCACGGATATTATGGGGATAAAAATAATCATTCCCACAATTCCCATCAGACTTCCTCCAACGGTTGCTGCAAATAGAACCCAGATCGAGGGAAGGCCAACGGAATTTCCCACCACATGGGGATAAATCAGGTTTCCTTCGATCTGCTGCAGGATCAAAAACATCACCACAAAAGCCAGGGCCTGCATGGGATTCACCATCAGGATCAGGAACGCGCCGATAAAGCATCCGATAAAAGCACCCACAATCGGGATCAGGGCCGTGAAAGCAATGACAATCCCCACCAGCAGCGCATAGGGGAACCGGCATATGATCATGGCCACAAAAAACATGGCTCCCAGAATCAGCGCTTCCACACACTGGCCGGTAATGAATTTGGAAAACGTGACATGGGACAAACGGCAGATATGAAGCGTCCGTTCCACTACATGTTCCTTGCACAATGCTTTTAATAATTTCCTAAACTGCCTGCCGAGCCGCTCCTTCTGTGACAGGATATAGATGGAAAAAATAAAGGCAATCACAAACGTTACAATGGAATTTACCACTACCATGGTGGCAGACATCGTATAGGACAGCACCGAGCCCGCCCCGCTTACGGCAAAATCCTTTACTGCCGAAAGCCATTTGCTCCAATCCAGATTATCCAACCGGAACGAGCTGATGTAGTCTACAATCAAATCCCTTCCGGCAAACACCTCCTCCAGCCAGAGCTGCGCCTTTGGCAAAAAAGTCTTCATAGCCGTTCCGATGCTTTCAAAGGTATCCCGCAGAGAAGGTACCACCACACCGATTACCAGAGCGATAATCGCAATCAAGCACAAAAGGGTGAGAAGCAGGCTCACCGGCCTGGCCAAAGCTTTTGCTTTCTTTCCCCGGCTTTGCTCCTCTCCAAACAGCTTTTTTTCAAAAAAGCTCATAGGCAGGTTCAGGCAAAAGGCAATGGCTCCGCCCAGAATAAACGGATAGCAAACGCTAAAGGTAAATCCTGCCCATTTGATTACTTGTGAAAAATTTATCAATAATGCGCACAGAATTATGGTAAACGTGATAATCTGCAGAATTTTTTTCATGTTATTCTTATTCAGCTCCATAGCAATACTCCTCTCATAGGGCAGCAGCCAATCCGGGCCATCTTTCGGCGGCCTTGGTTCTGCCCTGCTTTCTCTTTCAGATTGATGTTATCATACCAAGTTTTCCCTGAATTGGCAAAGGGTTTTCACCTTTTTTTATAATTCTTTTGTATTTTTTAATAATTTTCTTGACAAACTTTTATTTGATGCCTATAATGTCAATAGTTTCATAAAAGCTTTATAAATGAAATGCAACGATGGGAACAAGTAACTGCAGGCGGAAGGTACAGAAAGCAACCGGAAGATGAGAGGGGCACACGGATTTCTGTAGCGAATACATCCCGGAGCTTCACACCGAATTCCCGGATTTTTGCTTTCGGCAGATTTCCCGATAGTAGGCTGTGACGGTATGCGGCCGTTATCCTGCAGGAGTGCTGATTGGCACTTGCGAAGGCAGATAATGCGAATTATCTGTGAATGAAGGTGGTAACACGTGAGCTGACTCTCGTCCTTTCAGGGGACGGGGGTTTTTTTATTGCAAAAAGGAGAAAACTATGACTATTTACGACGAACTGGTGGCCCGGGGACTAATCGCCCAGGTCACGGACGAAGAAGAAATCAAGGAACTGATCAACAACGGAAAAGCCACATTTTACATTGGCTTTGACCCTACGGCCGACAGCCTTCATGTAGGGCATTTTATGGCCCTCTGCCTGATGAAACGGCTTCAGATGGCCGGAAACAAGCCCATTGCCCTCATTGGCGGAGGTACCGGGATGATTGGCGATCCTTCCGGACGCAGCGACATGCGTCAAATGATGACCACGGAAACCATTCAGCACAATTGCGACTGTTTCAAGGAGCAGATGAGTAAATTCATTGACTTTTCCGACGGAAAGGCATTGATGGTCAACAACGCGGACTGGCTGATGGACTTGAATTACATTGATGTCCTTCGGGAGGTCGGCCCTCATTTTTCCGTAAACCGGATGCTGACCGCCGAATGCTACAAACAGCGGATGGAAAAAGGCTTAAGCTTCCTGGAATTCAATTACATGATTATGCAGAGCTATGATTTTTATGCCCTGTTCCAGAAATACGGCTGTAATATGCAGTTCGGCGGCGATGACCAGTGGAGCAACATGTTAGGGGGCACCGAGCTGATCCGCCGGAAGCTGGGCAAGGACGCCTATGCCATGACGATTACCCTGCTTTTGAATTCCGAAGGGAAGAAAATGGGCAAGACCCAGTCCGGCGCCGTCTGGCTGGACCCCAACAAAACCTCTCCCTTTGAGTTTTACCAATACTGGAGAAATGTGGCTGACGCCGATGTCTTAAAATGCATCCGTATGTTGACCTTCCTTCCCTTAGAGGAAATCGACAAAATGGATTCCTGGGAAGGCGCCCAGCTGAATACCGCCAAGGAAATCCTGGCTTTTGAGCTTACCAAGCTGGTACATGGCGAAGAAGAAGCGGCGAAGGCACAGGAAAGCGCCCGGGCTTTGTTTTCCGGCGGAACCGATGCGAATATGCCTGCTGCCGCACTTTCATCGGAGGATTTCACAGACGGAACCATTGATATCCTGACCCTTCTTGTCAAATCCGGTCTGGTTCCATCCAAATCCGAAGGTCGCCGGGCCGTAGAACAGGGCGGTGTTTCCCTGGATGGAGAAAAAATTACGGATATCAAGGCCCTCTTCCCTGTTTCCCGATTCGAAGGGGAAGGCATTGTACTGAAAAGAGGAAAGAAAAACTTCCGGAAAGTTACTCTGCAGTAGATCTCCTCGGAAAGTTACTCTGCAGGAGATCTCCTTGGAAAGTTATTCTATAAAGGACGCTGCAAAACAGCTTCCGCAAAAAGATATGGCTTCCGGATTCCTGAAATCCCATCCCTGTCTTTTCGTGGGCTGCGTTTTGCAGCGTCCCTTTTTTTGAAACGATAACGTATCCTCCATGCCTGTTAACGCACATGAAATCCGCTCTCAAACTCTTCCAGCGGAATTTCTTTCCGCTCAATATCTTCTATTTGAATATAAGTTCCCTGATTTATAAGGGAAAGCATCCGGTTGATTCCTTCTATGCTTCCCTGAACCTCCAGTTCTACCGTGCCGTCCCAATCATTCCGCACCCATCCGGTCAGGCCCAGCGTATTCGCCACATATTTGGCCCGGTATCGGAATCCCACTCCCTGGACACGCCCGAACACTTTCATATGCTGACGCAGAATCCCTTGTGAATCAGTCATGACGCTCCTCCCGACATTGGAACGTCTCGCAGAACCTGGCAGAATTGGATGGCTCCTCTCCGGCCGCATACAAATGGGAAAGATCCCCGAAGCAGCTGATCCGGAAGGAAGCAATCCCTTCCCGACGCTCCTCAGTATAGACCGAGGTTACGGAAGTCGGAGCCGCACAGAAATGATGCCAGAGAATCATCGGAGAGAGATGGGTCAAATGGCTCAGCAATACACATTCCAGCCCGAAATGGCAGAAAAAAACCAGGGTATCCCGATTGGGTTCCTTCACCCGGTAAAAAGAACCTTCCCGCTCGTAGCCGTGCCTGGCGAGCAAAGCGTCAAACTGCCCCGTTACCCGTTCATATTCTTTCCCCACCTGTCCTGCTGCCATGGCAGACTGGGTATGCCAGGAATCCCGGCGGAAGAAACATTCCTCCTTCGTCCAATCTGCCGGAAGCCAGTCCCAGGGAATGATTTCCTTATCTCCTGCATCCGGCCGATGGATGGGAGCCGAAAATTCCCGCAGCCATTCACACTCTACGGCAGTCCGGTTTAATCTTTTCAGGGTGAGGGAAGCCGTATCCTTTGCCCGTCCCAGGGGGGATACATAGAAATCCTTTACCCTAAGCTTCACCAATCGGTCCGCTAACAGCTCTGCTTCCCGCCAGCCCTTTTCCGTAAGGGTGTCCCGTTCATAGTCCGGATCCCCATGACGTATAATCAATAACCGCATTCCGTTCCTCCTTCTCTGTGAAATACATTTCCATATTTACAACATTTTTATAATAGGAAAGCTTACCGCCTCCATCGTCTCTTCTGTTTCCGATTCAGCACATCCCGGCGAAGGTTGCTGCCTCTGCGGGACTGGAATTTATAGCGCAGGAAATAGTAGTTTTCGCCCAGCTTATAAATACCAAAGCCTACGGCCGCCAACACAAGAATCCCCAGTACGATCCATAGAATTATTTTGGGACTTACCCCAAATTTTTTTTCTTCCGAACCCTTCTCTGTGTTCTCCTGATCTATGGCTTTCGTTTCTTGCTGCTGGCTGACGGGCTCCTTTGACGGCTTCTCGCCCTCTGCCTGCTGCTTAGCGGGTTCCTTCCCATCTGCCTTGTCCTCTTCCTGTGCTTCCCCAATCTGGTTCAATCCAAAGGGAAATACAGGAACATTTGTTCCTATTCGTTTTACCGAAGCCTGTCCTACGATCCGCCCGCCATAGGAATACTGCAGCACTCCTGCCGTTTCCGGACTTTGGGCATCTAAAACCACTTCCATCTGTGCATCTGAAAAAGGAACCTCCTTCGGGAGTACAACTTTTGCATTTTTGTCGATATCCGCAAATGTTCCTGCCCGGAAAAAGTCATTCTTAGGCTCCCGTACCAGCAAATCTGCATCCAAGTTCTCTGCAATGGGCAACGTACGATATTTTTCGAAGCAATCCTGGAGCAAGGCAATGGAATCTTCATATTGCACCGTTGCATTTTCTTCCTTCATGACTACACAGATCAAGGTCATTCCGTCCTGCTCTGCAAACGTGACCAGCGAATGGCCTGCTGCTTCCGTATACCCCGTTTTTCCTCCGATACAGGATGTATAATAATATTCCTCCCCTTCAAACAGCATCTTGTGATGATTTTTCAAATAAGTGATTTCGTCCGGATGCTTGTTGGTAGGCGGAATCTCATACCGTTTCGTAAGCACCAGCTGTCGAAAGCTGTTATTTTTCAAAGCTTCCCTGGAAATCAAAGCCATATCGTAGCAACTGGTATAATGCTCTTCGTCCGTCAGTCCATGGGGATTATTAAAATGCGTATCCCGGCAGCCCAATGCCGCAGCCCGGTCGTTCATCATCTGGACAAACCCTTCCAGGCTCCCTCCGATCTGTTCCGCAATGGCATAGGCACATTCATTGGCCGAATTCAGCATCAGGGCATAGAGACATTGTTCCATCGTCATAACCTCGTCCACATCCCGCCAAATACCGGAACCCTCCGTTTTGTGCACGCTGTCATAGGAAAATGTTACCAAATCCTCCATTTTGCTGTTTTCAAGAGCCAGAAGCGCCGTTAAAATCTTCGTTATACTGGCCGGGTATAAGGAGGTATGGGTGTTCTTTTCATATAAAACCGTTCCCGTTTCCAATTCCATTACAATGGCATATTCCCCCTGCACCTCAGGCCCCAGGGGCCAGGCTTCTTCCGCTTTTACCCGAACCGCACTTTCATAAAAAACACTGCACACCGTAATAAACGTGCAGCATACCGCTAAAATCCATTTTTTCTTTTTTCTATCTATCATGTTTCATCCCATTCTTCCCGGTCTTCCGCTCTTAATATCCACAAATCCCGGAATACCGGAATACCGGACATTCAAATTTCATTTCCAGTCAAAGCTGCTTCTATTTTCCAATCATGTTTATCATTTCCAAACATGCCTTATAAGTGTATCATATCGGCTTTTTTATTTCAATGATTCTGTCACTATTATTTCCTTTGATGCATATAATAATGTAAAAAATTCTCAGGAGTTTTGTATGCTCAACTATTTATGGGGATTTATGCTGCTCATCGGTGTCCTGTATGCGGCAATTACCGGAAATCTGCCCTCTATTACCGATGCCGCCCTGGATTCCGCCAAAGAAGCCGTAACACTCTGCATTACAATGACCGGGGTCATGGCCTTCTGGGTGGGCCTGATGCGCATTGCGGAAAATGCCGGCATTATTGCCTCCGCTACCAGGAAGCTCAAACCCTTCCTGCGATTCCTTTTTCCAAGCCTGCCGCCGGAGCATCCGGCCAATGAATACATAGCGGCCAACATGATTGCCAACATTTTCGGCCTGGGCTGGGCCGCAACGCCTGCCGGGCTTAAGGCGATGGAGGAATTATCAAATCTGGAAGAGGATAGGAGGAATGGGAAGATTCCAGGGCCGGTGATTACTCAAAGCAGTAAAAAAGCCCGTTTCTGCGCCCCCATGCCAAAAGGTGTGGCCAGCAATGAGATGTGTACCTTCCTAATTATCAATATTTCATCCTTACAGTTAATCCCTGTAAATATCATCGCCTACCGGAGCCAGTATGGAAGCGTGAACCCAACGGCCATTGTAGGGCCGGCCATTGCGGCTACGGCGGTGAGTACGCTGGCGGCGGTGATATACTGTAAGACCATGGATCGGAAGCGGAGAGCGTAGTGCTCTCCGTTTTTATAAATTTAATAAATGCATTGACGTTGCAATATTGAAAGAATATTGTAAAAAATCAGCGCTTCTCCGGAACGATTCCCGGGAATAAGCGCCTAAAATTCTTTTACCGGATCGGAAACAGAAATCTGTCATACCTGACAAGCAAATTTCCATATATTAAAGAAATAAGAGCATATAAGGCAAAGGCAATGATATGGGATTTCTCATTTTCCTCTCCAACGCATTGATTCCGCTGCTGATCTTTTATATCGTAGCATTCGGGTTAAGCAAAAAACAAAATATCTACGATGATTTTATCAAAGGAGCTGCAGACGGCTTTCGGACGGTTCTCGGCATCATGCCCACTTTGATCGGACTGATGGTGGCAGTTGGAGTCTTAAGGGCTTCCGGATTTCTGGACTTCCTTTCCGGAATTACCCAGAGCATTATGGCCCTGCTGCATTTTCCAACGGAGCTTGTCCCTGTTACAATCGTAAAAATGTTTTCTTCCTCCGCCGCTACCGGACTGCTTCTGGATATTTACAAGGAATTCGGCCCGGACTCTTCCTTAGGCACCATGGCTTCCATTATGATGAGCAGCACGGAGACCATCTTTTATACCATGAGCGTATACTTTATGGCTGCCCATGTGCAGAAAAGCCGTTATACGCTGACGGGAGCCCTGCTTGCCACATTGGCCGGAACCATAGCCAGCATTATTTTAACCGGATTCCTTACATAGGCTGCCCCATAATTTGATGAAACAGCTCCATAAACAAAGAAATCGCCGGATTGTAATTATTCCGCCGCCAGCTTAGCACCGTATCATGCTGTTCCAGGTTGGGAATCGGACGAAATACCACGGATTCATTGGTTTTCTCAATGGTCCGGTTGGTGGAAAAAGCAACACAGACACCGGTTTCCACCCAAAGCAGCACATTTGCCATGGAATCCACCAAGCGCAGCCTGGGGCTGACGTTGTATTTATGGAACAAACTCATAATATAATTATAGCCCTCCTGGCTTTCCCTGGGGCTTAAGGTCGCAAATTCTTCGTCCTTCAGATCCGACAGCTGCAAGTCTTCCTTTTGGGCCAGAGGATGATTTTTCGGCAGCATGATACAAGATTCAAATTTCTGGACATTTTCCACCAGAAGCTCCGGCTGGTCAAACAAAGAAAATCCGTAGGTTAAAATCAAATCCAGTTGGTCTTCGTGAAGCCTTTGGGGCAGCTCCCCTAAGGAAAACCGTTCCATGGAAACCTGGATCTTGGGATAATTTTCCTGAAACCTCGTCAAAACAGGGGGAATCAGCTCCTGAATATCATAAACATCCAAAAATCCAAGGCGCAGGCTGCCTTCAAACCCCTTGTTGGCATTTGACGCTTCTTCCACAATTTCCTGATATTCCTTTAACAATCCCGGCAGCTTATTATAGAGGATCACTCCGCCCGGCGTCAGCTTCAGGGCTTTCTTGCTGCGGATAAACAGCCGGGTATTCAGCTCCTCTTCCATCACGCTGATCTGGCGGCTTAAGGCCGGCTGCGTGATAAACAGGCATTTGGCCGCTTCCGTGAAGCTTAAACATTCCGCCACCGTGGTAAAATATTTGATTTGCTGGAAATTCATGGCTTTTCCTCCCAAACTATTACTATAATTTCATTATATCATTACCAAAAGGCATATGTATATAAAAAAATTGCATGAAACAGACAAATATTTTTTCTATATTCCGTTGATTCTTGTGCATTTTGATGATATTCTATCATTAAGTTTGATAAAAGTTTCACAGATTTTAAGGAGGATAATTACATGAAGGTAATGGGTATTGTGGCCGGAAGGCACAACGGAAACAGTGAAATCATGGTAAAGGAAGCGTTGCTGGCATGTCAGGAAGCAGGTGCGGAATGTACCTTAATTAACTTATTTGACTACAACATCCTTCCTTGTACCGGATGTGAAGGCTGCACCATGAACATGGGTGAAGTTGCCCAGGGCAAAGGCGAATACAGAGGCTGCGTATTGAAGGAAAAGGATGATGTAGATAAGCTGATTACCGCTATGCAGCAGCAGGACGGCGTAATCATCGGATGCCCCACCTACGATCTGATGCCCAGTTCTGTATACACAAGATTTGCACAGAGATTCCTGGCATACGAACAGGCGTTCTTATTAAAAATCGGTTCCTTGAAAGAGGATAAACACTGTGTTGCCGGCCTGATCGCCGTAGGCGGTTCCTGCCACGACTGGCAGGGCCTTACGCTGGAAACTATGGCCGCTTCCATGTTTACTCAGTCCATTCAGGTAGTAGACCAGTACATGACAACCCGGGTAGGCCGCCCCGGTAATGTCCTGTTAAGAGAAGACCATCTGAACCGTGCCCATCAGATGGGTGAAAATATCATCAAAGCCATCCAGACTCCGGTTGAAAAGAGGGAATGGCTGGGCGATCCGGATTTGGGCTTATGCCCCAACTGCCATGGCGGCCTGATTTTCAAAGGCGATGTTCATTGGGACGGCCTGCAGTTCCCCTTTGAATGTGCCGTTTGCGGCGCCGGCGGAGATCTTGTGAAGGATGAAAACGGAAAAGTGAAATTTGTCCTGGCTGAAAACGGCCTGTGCCGTGACCGGAACGTCGATAAATGCCGCGACCTGCATTTGGATGAAATCATTGAAACCCGTATCCATTTCTTCCAGAATATGGGCGAGGTTCAGGAAAAATACGGTAAATACAAGGAATTAAAATTCCCGGCTGTTTAATTTGAAAAAGCGGCTGTCGCGATACGATGTTCAATCGTAAACGCGGCTGCCGCTTTTTTTATAAAATTATCCACGAAATCATGAAACAAAAAGAACTTTATACACAAATCCTCCTGTTTTTCCACTCAATCCAAATACCTTCCCAAGCTGGGCATCCAATCCCCGAAAAATATCGTATCCTCCTGTATTGCCTTCCAGATGGGAGAAAAAAATTTTTCCAGCAAATCCATGCATTCCTCCCAGGAACTTGTTTTCTCCTTCCTGCCCTTCTGGTACTTATTCCAACGCTTTCTCATATAACCATATTCCCGATAACCGGAAACCGTATCCCAGCGCTTTTCCAACGATGCCATGGGCTGCCTTTCCACCAGCTCCTTCATATGAACATAAATTCTTCTGCCTTCAATGGGATATTCCTTCAAAATCCTACAAGCCAGGTCGTAAGCATCCAAATCCCCAATCAATTCCAGGTTCTCCAATATTTCATAAAAGCATTCCGCCAAATTCAGCTCCGTGGGATAGGCCCGATAAGCAATTTCCGGATTCTTTTCATCCCCCAACATTTTAAGAAGATAATGGCCCTCCTCCGGGAATTGATCCTGCCCCCAGATGGGACGGATGACCAGTTGAAACGCCACCGGAACCTGTCCCAGCTGCACTTCCAGAGGAATCTGAAGCTGGCGGTCGTAAATCAGCAGCTCCCAGGACAGTTTGGAAAATTCATGCTCTTTTTTCAATAAAAGCGTCTGTATGGAAGCTTCCAACCGTTCGTAGGAAATCTCCTTTGTATAAAAAATAATTTCATTCAGCTCTCCCTGCTTCTTATCCGTAAGGAAAATTTCGGATAATTTCAGCCAAAGCAGCTCCTGCAGTTCGGTTTCACTTACCCAGGTTAGTACCGTTTCAAACAAAAAAAGCGAAAGGGACTGGACATAGGAAAGTCCCAGGCTTTTTCCTTTTTGGCGGATGCCTTCTATGGTCATTACAGCCACACTCCGATTCTATTTTGTATTTTCTGGACCACTCTTCTGGCTCTGGCATATTCCATCAACTTCTGAATATCCTTATTGGGCTCCCGGATATAACACTGAAGGGCGTTTTTCAAAACCTCCCGTTCCAGCTTTTCTTCAAATTTCAGACAATCACAGATCATGCGTTCTTTTTCGTAAATCCCGATGGTCCCGCTGCCCAGCGGCACACGTTTTGCTCCCAGGCATAAAACCTCCGGTTCTGTAAAATAGGGCTGCACCAGCGGATAGTCCATGCGGAATCTGGACTTGGAAGTATTCTTATCCACTGCGATATGCCAGCAATAGGGCTTCTCCCTCAGATAATGATAATAATACAAGGCGCTGTCCAGACAAAGCACCCCGTCCTCAAATAAGCTGCTGACAATCGTTTCTTCGTCCCGGTTCTGGAAACCCATTCCGTAATATCCGTTTTTCACCCGCTGCAATACCCCTTCTGCCACTAAATTCTGAATCTTACGGAAATCCATATTTAACTCATAAAGCTGGGAGGTTTTTACCAGCCCATTGTTCTTCTCCAGCAGTTCTATAATCTGCTTCATTAGAAGCTCTTTTTTCTCTTCTCTTTTTCCCATATTTTTTCCGCTCCATACTGATGATTGTGGTAAATTTATTATATTTCAATTTCATTGCGCTGTCAATAAGAAACCTGGCCCTTCACCGGCTGTTTCCTTTCCAACAGCCTGCCCACAAATCCGGGCCGTTTATCCCAAATGTCCCTTGCCTTTTTCTGCTTTCTGTCTTATTCTATTAAATAGAACAATATGATATGTCTCTAAACTGATTTCAGACCAGTTTTGATCTTCGGATCGGTTTCAACCGGAATAAACCTTATCCCTGCGAAAGGAGGATCTTTATGAATCCCAAAAATCCCGTCCGGAAAAATCCTTCCCGGGAAGTCTGTGAACAGATTATACGCAGAATCCTTTTTACGGAGCTGTCAGAGCACGGTAAAAATTCCCACTTCAAACAAGCTTCCGATTTCATGGGATATTTTGAATCCCTTTACCCCGCTTCCGACGGACTGACCAAACAAGTCCAGCGGGCAGTCAAGGCCCTGCAGATGCCCAAGGATGAAAACGGATATTTTATCCCCAACAAAACGGCGCTCCAGCTGAAACAGGAACAGGAGCTCTCCCGTCTTTTCCAGCAATCCTCCTCTTCTCTTCAGGATTTATCCGGATGCGAGCCTGTGTTTTTGCAGCTGGATGCCGCTTTTATGGATCATGCGATCTATCTGTTTGAGCAATGCGATACCTTTCGGAATTCCTTTCAAGTCCTTGTCAAGTGTTCCGGCGGTCTTCTTTTCTATACAAGAAAAAAAGAACAATTACTTCTATTATTAGAAAATTTATTGAAATAAATATATTTATCAAACAATTTTATCTTTTCAGACAGATGTCTAGAACAAAAGAAACGACAATATTTTTTAATAAATATTGTCGTTTCTTTTGTTATCTCATCCTGTTTTGTCGATTTTTCAAATTCATACCATTACCACTTGGTATGCCATTTGCTGTGTTTTCCCCGCTTAATAATCTTAAACCTCTTCCTTTCCTTCCTTCTGGATTTCAGCTTATGCCGGATAATATAAAAGTTACTGGCAAAATAATAAATCAACAGTCCAAGCAAGGCCAGCAGCAAAACGGCTCCAATCACAATCAAAACATATTTTACGTTAATCTGAAGGGAGAAACCGGGCTTCTTTTGGGTTTCCCTGCTGTGAAAGGGATACGGCTGCACTTCTGCATTGGTGGCCTTTAAACCAACAGTTCCCACCACCCGGTCCCCGTAGGTGTATTTCAGCAATGCCACTGCATCCTCGCCTTCCGCCTTCACTACTTCATAGGAAGCCTCTTCGAAATCCACTGTCTTCGGCAATACAATCTGGCTTTCTCCATCCAGATCCACAAACCGGTCTGCAACCGCAAATATTTCCGTATTGGCCGTTCCGGTAATTTCATATTGGGATTCATGCTCCGCCACATTCCACATGGCAAAATTATCAAAACAGTAATCCAGCAATTGCCGTGTATCCGTATAATCTGCGTTATTGTCCTCTTTGAGTACCACACAGATCAAAACCATACCGTCCTTCTCGGCAAAAGTCACCAGCGTCCGGCGGGCCAGATCCGTATATCCGTTCTTCCCTCCGATACAGTAATCGTACAGAAACTGGGTATCTCCCTGATAATTGGTCAGCATTTTATGATGGTTGACCAAAGGCGTTTCCTCATTCGGATGCTTGTTCGTAAACGGAATCGTATACCGCTTCGTTCCCGTAATCGCCCGGAAGGTATCGTTCTTAAGGGCTTCCCTGGAAATCAGTGCCATATCATAGGCGCTGGTATAATGTTCCTCCTCTGTCAGACCGTGAGGATTGTTAAAATGGGTATCCACGCATCCTAAAGACGCCGCCTTATCGTTCATCATGGCAATGAAATTCTCATAACCCTTTCCCGCATGCTCTGCCACCGCGTATGCACAGTCATTGGCAGAACCTAGCATTACTGCGTACAGGCATTGTTCCATTGTCATAATTTCTCCCACGTCCCGAAAAATATGGGTGCTGTTCCGGTCTATATTGTGTACGGATTCATACGAAAACGTAACCTCTTCTTCCAGGCCGCAATGTTCAAGAGCCAGCAATGTCGTCATAATTTTGGTAATACTCGCCGGATACAACTGCTCGTGAGGATTTTTCTCATATAGGACAGTTCCTGTGGAAGCCTCCATTACTACCGCAGCCTCTGCCTGCACACCCGGCCCGCTGGGCCAATAAATCTCTGCTTTGGCAGGTATATGGCTAAATGGAAATAAGCAAATGATTCCCGCTAAGATTCCGCACAAATGCTTTTGTCTTCTCATAGCTTTCTCCTTTGTCTTCGCCAAATCATGTCTACCGTTAGTATAATATATTTTTCGTAAAATGGCAACTTTACATTTTTCTTACTTGCACAGAGAATCATCTTATAGTAAAATGAAAATTACTGCTTTTGAATTTTATGGTTTATAATAGGAAAATTTATTCTTTTAAATTTTATGGTTTATAATAGGAAAATTTTTCTTTTAAATTTTATCTTTCTATAATAGGAGGTCGTTTATGCGGTTAAGAAATATTCCCGGTTCCCGGGAACTGATTGCAGACAGCCAATGGTGCATCCAAAATCCTGAGCAATGGCGGGGACACTGGCATCAATTGTTTGAAAATAAAAATCCCATTCACATCGAAATCGGTATGGGCAAAGGACGGTTCCTTATGACATTGGCCGGCCTTCATCCGGATCTGAACTACATCGGAATTGAAAAATATTCCAGTGTCCTGCTGCGGGCACTCCAGAAAATCGAAGAACAGCCTCTTCCAAATTTGAAATTCATCCGGATGGATGCCGAAACCATTCCCGAAATATTCGCAGAAGAAGAAATATCCCGCATTTATTTGAATTTCTCCGACCCCTGGCCCAAAGACCGCCATGCCAAGCGCAGGCTTACTTCCATGGAATTCCTGGCCAGATATGATAAAATTTTAACAAAGGATGGTCAGGTGGAATTTAAAACCGACAATGTTTCCCTCTTTGATTTTTCACTGGAACAAGCCCAGGCAGCCGGATGGAATTTATGGGCCTGTACCAGAGATCTGCATCATGATGATAAAATGATGGAAGGCAATATTATGACCGAATACGAACAGCGCTTTTCCGCTCTTGGAAATCCCATCCACAAATTAATTCTCCGGAGGGAAGAAACATAATGTGTTTCTCTCCTCCATAATTTTTTGCCATTCCCTCCCCAGCACTCATTTTTCCATATTTTCTTATTTCTAATTTTTTATTTCAAAATCCGATTGCTTCACCGGCTCCCCGGGTTTCTTTACAATAAAGTTCTCCTCCCAACATCCCGTCAAAAGCTGCCTCAGGATACAGACAAAGCCTTTCACCGTCCGGGTGGACAGCTCCAAAAGCTCAGCTGCCTTTTCGGCATACTCCATCACGGAAGACAGTTCACTGTACCCTGTGTCAATCACCGTTACAGCCTCATAATGCCCATACATCATTTCCAGGATGGCTTCTGCGGATTCCTCCCCATAAGTCTCTATATAAGTCTCATACTGGCTTAGAATGGCTTCTGAGTCCAATGTCCATCCCCTGGTCAGATAAATGCTCCCAGGCTCCGTAAAACTCCTGCAGCTACGGTTTCCGTCACACAGCAGCATTTGAATACAGTCATCGAATTTCGGCATTACCAATGTCGTTTTCCGGCTCATAAGACCTTCCGTTCCATTTCCGCATAATCCAAAAGACAACAAAATCTCATCACAGTCCTGATTCTGATCAATCAATTCCTGAAGCTTTTCCTTCAGGCTTCCGGGACTATTATGGAATCCCCGTTCTACCCAAATCACCGGTATTTTGCAGTCCAATTCCCGGTACAACGCATTGATCTCATCTTCCAGCATCCCGCAGGCAATTAAAATCTGTTTCATCGCATCCTCCCGAAATTTTTTTCTTATTTTATCATAAATACCTTACCTTTGAAATATATAATAAGAAATAACTGAAAGGCAACCCAATGGTGAAAAAAAAGAAAAATTTCAAACAGAAGCTTGCAGAAGTCACCTATACCAAGCCTTCCATGGAAAAACGTATCCTGACTCTACGAAAAAACTTTAATGAAATCTCTTCCTTATTAAATGAGAAAAAGAAATAAATCAAATTCCCCGCTGCGCTGCAATACTGCAGGCAACGGGGGATCAGGCTTTCAGCGCTGCAGGGCAGCGGGGGATCAAGCTTACAATGCTGCAGCTCAATGGGGAATCAGGCTTTCAGCGCTGCGGGGGATTTGTACCCATTCCTTTCGTATTATCCCGTATAAATCACAATCATGGAATTTGCCGCCTACTTTATAGTAATGCCGCAAACTCCCTTCATGGTGCATACCGATCTTTTCCATCACTTTACTTGAAGCAGGGTTTTCTACCGAACTAAATGCTCCAATTCGTTCAATATCCGTATTACGGAACATATAATCAATAACCGCTCCCGCCGCTTCACTTGAATATCCTTGATTCCACCAATGACTACCAATTTTATAGCCCAATTCACCCTTCAAATCACATTCCGATGTTATCGTGATACCGGTCGAGCCAATCATTTCATTATTTTTCAGGTAGATTCCCCAGTAATAAGTAGAATCATCCTGATAGTTATTCATCCATTGCAGAATCATCTTCTTTGTATCATCAATCGTTTTATGTGCATCCCACCGCAGATAACGCGTAACTTTATCATCACTTGTCCAATTACGAAACATCATTTCTGCATCGGTAAGCTCAAGCCTCCGCAATACCAATCTTTCCGTTTCAATTGTTTTGGTTCCCACATGCTTCAAGGATGCCTTCCTCCTTTGAAATACCGTTCTATCCATGCTTAATTGTATAATATGTATCTCGGACTTGCAATGCGTATGAATGGGATTTAAAAATTATAAATAAAAAAGAACTATATCGGATTACCTCACAATACAGCCCTCTTTTAAGTGCGCCTTCAGGGGCTCGAACCCTGGACACCCTGATTAAGAGTCAGGTGCTC
>CAJUSQ010000034.1 GCA_910588885.1 uncultured Lachnospiraceae bacterium | reverse complement strand
CGAAGCCAGAGGACGAGGTTGCTTTCGACGAGGACGAGGAGCTGGCGGAAGCAGCCCAAACCCCTCCGGGGCCCAGGCTCCGGAGCTAAGGAGAGAAGCAGTATGAAATCATTAGGATTTATAGAAGTCAGCGGTGTGGTTGCGGCAGTGGAAGCATTGGATACCATGGTAAAAACGGCAGACGTGGAATTTGTCACCTGGGAGCGGAAGCTGGGCGGACGGTTGGTTACGATCATTGTGCAGGGAGACGTCTCTGCCGTGACCCAGGCCATCGAAACCGCGGCGGCTCACTGCATTTCGGATAAGCCGGTGACAAAGGCTGTAATCGCAAGGCCCCATGAGGAAACAATAAAAATGGTGGAGCTTAGCGCAAGCCGTATGAAAAAATAGGAACGGTTTGGGACTTGCCCGAACCGTTGCGGAGACTAACAGGCGGTGAAAAATATGCCAGAGAATAAGAAGAAAGCGGCGAATCCGGCGGCAAAAGCCGTTTCGGAAGAAGCAGCGGAAGCAAAGACGGCAAAGGCCGCTCCGGAAGGGGCAGCGGAAGCAAAAGCGGCAAAGGCTGCTCCGGAAGAAGCAGCGGAAGCAAAAGCAGCTCCGGAAACGGTGGAAGCGGAAGTGAAAGCAGCTGCAAAGGGTGCAGCGGCAAAAGCGAAAGCAGCGGCGCCGGAGAAAAAGAATGAGACGCCCAAAGAGGTGTCTGTCCAAAATAAGGAGGTAACCAGAATGGCACAGGAAGCATTGGGAATGGTAGAAACAAGAGGACTGACTGCAGCGATTGAAGCAGCGGACGCAATGGTAAAGGCAGCAAACGTTGCATTGATCGGAACCGAGAAGATCGGCTCCGGGCTGGTAACCGTTATGGTGCGGGGCGACGTAGGAGCCGTAAAATCCGCAGTAGAAGCCGGTGCAGACAACGCATCCAGATTAGGCGAGCTGGTAGCAACCCATGTAATCCCCAGACCTCACGGTGATGTGGAAAAGATTCTGCCTACCCTGAAATAGGCTTAGCGGGAGAGAGCAGCCATGGTAGATGAGAAAAGTATTGATAAAATTACAAAGCTCGTAATGGAATTGCTCAGGGAAGACGGCGGCAAGGAGGGCTACATGGTGCCTGTAGGCGTGTCCGCCAGACACGTACACTTAACCCAGGCAGATGTGGAAACCCTCTTTGGCCCCGGCTATGAGCTGACCAAGAAGAAAGAGCTGATGGGCGGCCAGTTTGCGTCCAACGAACTGGTAACGATCGTGGGAACGAAGCTAAGGGCCATCGAGAACGTGCGGATTTTAGGCCCGGTGCGGAAGTTTTCCCAGGTGGAGATCTCACAGACCGATGCCATGAAGCTTGGGGTACGGGCGCCGCTTCGGGATTCCGGAAATATCAAAGATTCCGCGCCCATCGCGATTGTCGGGCCGAAGGGAGCGCTTTACCTGAAGGAAGGCTGCATTGTAGCCAAGCGGCATATCCATATGTCGCCGAAGGATGCGGCGGCTGCTGGACGGAAGGATAAGGATGTTGTTTCCGTTTCCGTGGCCAATGACAGAGGAACCACCTTTGAAGAAGTATTAATCCGTGTTGACGACAGCTTCACGACGGAGATGCACATTGATACGGACGAAGCAAATGCTTCCAATATAAAAACCGGAGACGCAGTTGTCATCAAATAGTTAAAGGAACGAGGTATTATGATCATTGGAACAGTAGTGGGAAGTGTTGTTTCCACGCGAAAAAACGAAAATTTAGTGGGAAATAAATTTCTCATTGTGGAACCCCTGAAATCCATGGGGGCTGCCGGACATAATATAGTTGCCATCGACAATGTAGGCGCCGGCGTCGGTGAAGTGGTGCTGGTTGCCACAGGAAGCGCGGCCAGGATTGGCTGCGGCAAGGAAAACCAGCCGGTAGACGCGGCAATGGTGGGAATTGTGGACAACGGGACAGAATTGGAGTAGATGGAGCATGGAATTAAAGGAACTCATTCAGGCAGTCAAAAATGCCGGGGTAGCCGGAGCCGGCGGTGCAGGATTTCCAAGTTATGGAAAATTATCGGACCGGACCAAAACCATAATTTTAAATTGTGCGGAGTGTGAGCCTTTGTTAAGGCTTCACCGCCAGCTTTTGGAAACCCATGCCTTTGAGATTTTAAGCACCCTTACCCTTATGGCCGAAGCGGTGGGGGCAAACGAGGTCATGATTGGCGTAAAAGCGGCATATACCGATGCGGTGGAAGCCGTTCAGGCACAGCTGGGTTCCTTTTCCATGATAACGCTGGGGCTTTTGCCGGAAATCTATCCGGCGGGGGACGAGGTCGTGTTGATTCATGAATTGACCGGAAAAGTCGTACCGCCGGGCAGCATCCCCATTGAAGTGGGGGTGGCGGTGTTTAACGTAGAGACCGTGTATAATATTTACCGCGCCGTGAACCACAGCCTGCCGGTTACCAGGAAATACATAACCATTACCGGGGAGGTGACGGAGCCTTGTACCCGGATCGTCCCCATTGGAATGACCGTGGCGGAGGTTGTGAAGCTGGCAGGAACGGTAACGGCAAAGGAGCCGGTGTATATTATGGGAGGGCCCATGACCGGGCCGATTGTAAGCGGATATGATGTGATTACCAAGACCAGCAACGCCATTTTGGTTTTGGAAGCCCATCATCCGGTAGTGCAGAAGAAAAAGGGAAATTCCCAGATTCAGTTAAAGCGGGCGATGGCGGCCTGCTGTCAGTGCCAGATGTGTACCGACCTGTGTCCCAGAAACCTTTTGGGGCACCCCATTGAACCCCATGCGTTCATGCGGGCGGCGACCAGCGGCACTACAAGAGATGTAACACCGTTTATAAATACAATGTTCTGCGTTTCTTGCGGACTCTGTGAAATGTATTCCTGTATGCAGGGCTTATCGCCCAGGAGCCTGATGGCCGATTATAAAGCAGGGCTTCGTGCAAAGGGCATTCCGGTACCGAAAGGCGTAGAAGCAGCCCCGGTGAAACGGGAATTAAGCTACCGGAAGGTTCCGGTGAAGCGGCTGCAGTCCAGGCTGGGATTGGATTCCTATGATTCTCCCGCGCCTCTGGACGAGACGGAAGTAAGGGCGGGCCTTGTGAAAATCAAATTCAGCCAGCATATCGGAGCTCCGGCAGAACCACTTGTGGCAGTCGGAGATACGGTAACGGCCGGACAGAAGATCGGGCAGGCAAAGGAAGGCGCATTAAGCCTTCCGGTCCACGCTTCCATAGACGGTGTGGTTATGGATGTAAATGAAAAAACAGTCACAATCAAAGCGAGGGAAAAATAATGGGTAAGGCAATCGGAATGGTAGAATATAAAACGGTATCCACCGGTATCCAGGCCGCGGATCTTGTGATCAAAACGGCCCAGGTGGATGTGATCGAAGCGCAAACCGTATGTCCGGGCAAATACATCATTATTTTTACCGGAGATATCAGTGCGGTACGGGCTTCCATTGATGCGGCAAAAGCGGCTTATCCGGAACAGCTGATCGACAGCTTCCTTCTGGGCAATCCCCACGAAGGCATTTTCCCGGCCATTTACGGCACGGCGGAAGTGAAGAACCGGAATGCCCTTGGCGTGTTGGAAACGTTTTCGGCGGCGGCTATTTTTGTGGCAGCGGATGAAGCAGCCAAGACGGCAGAGGTTGATTTGGTGGAAATCCGTGTGGCCCGGGGCATGTGCGGGAAATCCTATGTATTCCTGACCGGGGAAGTAGCCGCAGTAACCGCAGCGATTAAGAAGGCCGAAAGGGCTGTCAGTGAGAACGGCATGTATTTGGACAGCTCCGTTGTGGCCAGCCCGGATCCGAAGCTATGGGAGACGATCTTGTAAGGCGCTCCCTGCAGAAAGCGGAATCGCCGCAGAAAACGGCCTTGCAGGACGGAATTGCCATAGAAAACGGCTTGCAGGATCACTGGCGCCGCAGAAAACAGCCTTGCGGGAGCACCGGAATTGTGGGAGATGATTTAAGAGAGAAACACCGGTACATAATTCACCAATAAAGGGGAGTGACAGCATGTTAGCAGCAGAAAGAAGAAATGAGATTCTAACCCTGTTGAAAGAAGAAGGCAAAGTAATCGTTGCCGATTTGAGTAAAAAATATGAGGTAACGGAGGAAACCATCCGCCGGGATTTGGAAAAACTGGAAGGAGATGGATTTGCCGAACGTACGTACGGTGGAGCAGTCTTAAAGGAGAACGACAAAGAGGAGCTTCCGTTTTTGGTGCGAAAGCGGGCAAATGTGGCAGCAAAGAAACGGATTGCGGAAACCATCGGCAGCATGATAGAGGACGGAGACCGGATTATGCTGGATGCCAGCACAACGGCGCTGTTTGTGGCGAAGCAGATTCGAAACAAGAAAAATATAACGGTAATCACCAATTCCATTGAGATTCTATTGGAGCTTTCGGATGTGAAAGGCTGGAAAGTCCTTTCCACCGGAGGTTCCCTTAGGGCCGGGGCGTTATCACTGGTGGGCTATCAGGCGGAACGGATGGTGGACGACTTTTATGTAGACAAGGCCATTTTATCCTGTAAAGGAGTGGATTATCATAAGGGCTTCACCGATTCCAATGAGCTGGATGCCGGCTTGAAGCGGCAGATGCTGAATGCGGCGGCCACCAAGATCCTGGCCGTAGACAGCGGAAAATTCGGACGGATTTCTTTTACGAAGATCATGAATTTTTACGATGTGAATATTATGGTGACGGACTTCGATATGAACGAAGAGTGGAAAGAAAAAATGCAGGACTGCAATGTGAAGGTAGTGCGTTGTTAGGCAATATGAGCCGATGGAGTCAGCGCCGGAAATGCCGGAGGAAGACAGCAGTCCGGTGAAAAAGAAAAAGGATATTTGAAAGAAGTTCTTTTCGAACTTTGGATATTTTAGGAAAGGCTGGTACTTTCGATATTTTAAGAAGGCCGGAATTTCCATATCCCGGGAAAGGGCTGCCGCATTCTTGATTTTTTATCATTTTGCGGCAGTCCTTTTTCTGATATTTACTGCAATCATTTCCGGAAAGATCGGAGTCCTTATCATTTCTGTTGATTCCGGTTGATTCAAAAATTTAATCAAGATTTACTTTCTTGTTCAAAATTATCCCGATAATAATGTAGAAAATGATACTAAGTACAAGGTAAACCATAATTATGGCCGGGAACATGGGCCGGTAAATCGCCTGCATCAGACCCGTGAAGGCTTGCTCCGTAAACGCTTCCTGGGAAGGATTGCTTAGCATATCCCTGATCGCATGAAAACAGAGCAAAAACCCAACTACAAACATGAGTACCTGGGAGAGCAGACAGATTCCGATATAAGCAAGGATTGAACCGATTACCTTGTGCTTGGCATAAAGCTGGCCGATTGCAACGCATCCGTAACCACTGATGACATTGTAAATACTGGCTGCAATGGTCGTAACGATGAGCAGAAGGATAAGCTGATTCAGGGTATAGCCAAAGATATCCTGAAAAGCCAGTTTCAGGCCGTTTATCTCCATATTTGCGGTTAATTCATCCAGAAGCAGTTCGGAAATTGTTTCCGGCAGGTTCTGGAAACCGCAGGCTGCGCCGATCAGTATAAGCGCTGAACCAAAGATCAATACGGAGACCAGCATTGTCCAGACCAGGCCCATGATAAGCTTGGAGTGGAAAATCGTCCAGGGGGAAGCCGGCAGCGTGAAGGTCAGGTATCCCTGGTTAGAAAACAGGTTCCGGTAAAAATGTATGATCAGATAGAGGGAGGTCAGGATGCTTAGGCTTATCAAAATTAAAATATAAGTGATCAAAAGCACAATGGCGATCGGAAGGAATGCATCATATTGCATGAATTTCATGTGAAGCAGGAATGCACCCAGCAGCGTACTGGCAAACAGTACGAAAACAATAGGAATCATAATCTTTCCGGTAGATTTAAAATCGTGTTTTAATAATTTTACTAACATTTGAATACCTCCCGGAACAGTGTGTCTATGGACTTCTGCTCCTTTTCCCGGATGTCATCCACGGAAGCCTGCATACGGATAACGCCGTTCTGTAAAAAAATGATCTGATCCAGAAGATTTTCCACATCGGAAATCAGATGGGTGGAAATCAGGATGGATGCATTTTCATCATAATTGGACAAAATCGTGTCCAAAATATAGTCCCTGGCAGCCGGGTCGACACCGGCAATGGGTTCATCCAGAATATATAAATCTGCCTTTCGGCTCATAACCAGAATCAGCTGTACCTTTTCCTTTGTGCCCTTGGACATGGACTTTAGCTTATCCGTTGGATTGATCTTCAACTTCGCCAGCATGTCGTAGGCCCGCATGGAATCAAAGTCTTCGTAGAAATCGTCAAAATAGTCAATGATATCCCGTACCCGCATCCAGTCATTCAGATAAGAGTGATCGGGCAGATAGGAAATCACCTTCTTACTCTCAACGCCGATGGGCATTTCATTTATGAGAATTTCCCCTTCACTGGGTGTTAAAAGGCCGCAGATCAGTTTGATCAATGTGGTCTTTCCGCTGCCGTTCGGCCCCAAAAGGCCGATGATATGACCGCCGTCAATCTGTAAGTTGATATCAGAAAGGGCATTGTATCTGCCGTATCGTTTTGATAAATGCTTGCATTCCAATAATGTCATTTTGTTTCCTCCCGGATGGTTTCTGTAATAAGTGCAATGGCTTCTTCTTCCCGGAAGCCCAGCATGTTCATTTGTGCTAAAAATGATGCAATTACTTCCCGGGCCTGTTTTTCCTTCAATTCATAAATCATAACCGTATCCCTTGTAATAAATCTTCCACTGGTGCGCTGGGAATATACCAGCCCGGTACGTTCCAGTTCAGACAGCGCCTTCTGCATTGTATTTGGATTAACGGAAGCCTCGGCAGCCAGCTCCCGGACAGAGGGCAGCTTGTCCCCGGGCTTATAGACACCGGAGATAATATTTGTCTGAATCTTCTCTATAATCTGTAAAAAGATGGGGCGGTCCGAATCCAGGTTCCATGGCATATAATCACCTCTTCCTGTACTACTGTACTATATAAGTAATACAATAGTACATAGATAGAGAAAAGTCAAGTGTTTTTCTGGAATTATTGATAAAATTAGTAACAGTTCAGCTATGGCTGAGCTGTTACTAATTTTATGCAATAAAGGAGGTAATCATGGAAGGGAAAATTTTACAAAAGAACATTGCGGAAACAATGCTACAGGCATATGTAGAAGAAATGAAGATGGAAGAATTAAGCGAAGCAACGGTTGAGAAGTATGAAAATGACATCCGCCAATGGCTGCGGGTGTCTGCGGAACGGATTCAGAAAATGGATCTCATTCGGTACAAGGAAGATATGTGCAGGATCTACAAGGCTGCCAGCGTGAATTCAAAATTAATATCCGTGAACCGTTATTTGAAATGGCTGGATTATCCGGAACTTACCGTGAAAACAACAAAGCTTCAGCATAAGACCGGCTTGGAGAATACCTTGACCAAAGAATGCTATATGAAAATGATCTCCTATGCCAGAGACACCAACAAAGCAAAAATGTATTGTATTATGAAGACCATTGCGCAAACAGGAATCCGGATTGGGGAATTGAAATTTGTGACAGTGGAAGCAGTTCGGGACGGAACTACCGTAGTCTGGAATAAAGGCAAATTCCGGAATGTGTATTTCACGGAACGGTTATGCTGGGAATTGCAGCAGTATTGCAGAACCTACAATATTAAATCAGGAATTATTTTTTACGGAAGAGAAGCTGGGAAGGTGATCACGGCCAATACGGTATGGAAAAATTTAAAATACATTGCCCGTCAGGTGAATGTACCGGAAACTATGGCATATCCCCATTCCTTCCGGCATCTTTTTGCCAAACAATATATGAAGCAGATTGGGGATATTTCGGAACTGGCGGATCTGCTGGGGCACAGCAGGCTGGAAACCACCTGGATCTATACCAGGACGACCGCAGAAGAGAAACGGAAGCAGCTGGAAGCCTTGGAGCTGTGAGCGGGTATGGGATGGAGGGCCATCAATTCATGCTTCGAAGTGGATATAATACGACATTATATCCACTTTGTCAAGTAAAACCCAATAAAATTCACAAAATGCCATTCCAGTTATGTGGAAGTTTGCCCTCCAATTCCTGGATTTTCGATCAAACGCAGGGAAAACCACATAAAACAAATGCTTTAAAGTAGATATAATGTCGTATTATAACTACCGTACACGGAACGGCAGGGAGGAAAGCAGCATGATAGACGTACATTGTCACGCCCTTTACGGCGTGGATGACGGGGCTGGAAGCCTAGAGGAATCTTTGACGATGTTAAGGGATGCCAAGGCCCAGGGGATACGAGCCATGATTCTGACGCCCCACCTGCGGCATGGAATGTTTTCCTATCCGAAGGAACGAATTTTGGAACATTTTGAAATATTGAAGCCAAAAGCACAAGCCATGGGACTTACCTTATATTTAGGGTGTGAGCATCATACCAGCAGCAATATGTTAAAGGAATTGCTGGACGGTGTGTGCTTTCCTTTGGCGGAAGGAAATTGTGTTTTGACGGAATATTTCTATGAAACGGCCTATTCCGATATAAAGGCCAGTGTCCGGGAGCTTGCTTCCAACAGCTATATTCCGGTCATTGCCCATGCGGAACGCTGCCTGTGTGTTCAGAGAGAACCGGAGAAATGCAGGGAACTGGCAGAAGCCGGAGCTTATATTCAGCTGAATGCGGACAGCATCCTTCGTCTTGCCGGAAAAGCGGAAGGAAAAGCCAGCCGGAAAATTTTAAAGCACCATTGGGCGCATCTTGTGGCAAGTGACGCACACAAAGCGGTTGGACGTATCAACCGTTTGGGAGCGTGCAGGCAGTTTGTGGCATCGAAGTATGGAGAAGCGTATGCGGGGCGGCTTTTTGAAGGAAACCCACGGGAAATAATTACATGAGAGGACAGAAACATGCAGCTTGAGCAATCGGAAAACGAATATGAAATAGACCTGAAAGCTCTCTTATTTGAATTGTTGGAGCATTGGAAAGCCTTAATTGCATCTACGGTGCTGGTGGCGGCTATCGCTTTCGTCATCAGCAAGTTTATTTTAGTACCTCAGTATCAATCTACCTCTGCTTTGTATGTAATGAGTAATACGATTACAAGCCTGGCGGATGTGCAGATCGGAACCAGCCTGACAAATGATTACATTGTAGTGGTGCAGGGGCGTCCGGTGCTGGAACAGGTCATAGGGAACCTGGGACTTACGGAAAATTACAGAGAACTGCGAAGAAAAGTTTCTCTGAACAATCCTACCAGCTCCCGTATTTTGGAAATTACAGTGACAGATCCGGAAGCGGTACGGGCAAAGCAGATTGCAGATGAAATAGCCAGTGTTGCTTCTAATTATATATCCGTAAAAATGGTGCAGGCGGCCCCCACTACGATTCAGAACGGGTATGCGGACGGAAATCCGGTGAGTCCGAATACAAAGCGGAATACCGTTCTGGGAGCGGTGGCAGGATTTTTGCTGGCGGCAGCAGCTATATCGGCGGCGTATCTTTTGAACGATGCGATTATGACCAGAGAGGATGTGGAGCAGAAGCTTGGACTGAATTTCCTGGGCTCCCTGCCGGATACCGGTCAGGAGGAGAGCGAGGAGAAGCTGAAAAAGAAAGCAGGCACGGCGAAACGTACCGGAAAGAAAAAACGGAACTAAAGTCCGGGAGAAAGCGGAAGGAAGAGGAATGGAGGAAGAGGAATGGAGGAAGAGGGATGGAGTCAGTATTGCTTGGAAAGGTCAGAGAACAGGGATATGCCATGAAGGAATCCCTTCGTGCGTTGAAAACAAATATCCAGTTTTGCGGAGATGACGTAAAAGCGATCCTGGTGACCAGTTCTATCCCGAACGAAGGGAAGAGCACGGTGACAGAGAATTTGGCCCGTTCCATGACAGAGTCCGGAAAGCGTGTGCTTTTGATTGATACGGATATGCGAAAATCTGTTCTGATCGGCCGTTTAAGGGCCAGGAATGCAGGCGGTGGGGAAATTTTGGGATTGTCCCATTTCCTGTCCGGCCAGAAAAAGCTGGATGAGGTGCTGTATGCCACGGATATTCCCAAATTGTTTATGGTATTTGCAGGCCCTTCGGTACCGAATCCTACGGAAATTTTAGAAAAAAAATATTTTGATGAACTGATAAATTTCGGAAAAGAGCATTTCGATTATGTACTGCTGGATTGCGCTCCCTTAGGGGCGGCAATTGACGCTGCGGTGATCGCACGGCACAGTGACGGCGCGATTATTGTAACGGGACAGGGAATGGCCAGCGGACGGATGGTCAGCAATGTGAAAAAGCAGCTGGAATTGTCAGGCGTACGAATCCTCGGAGTGGTGCTGAATAAAGTGAAAATAAAAAAGAAAGGCTATGGCAGCTATTACGGCGGTTACTATGGCAGTTATTATGGAAATTATTACGGACAGGAAGAGGACGGGAAGAAGATAAAATGAGATCTGGGAGGAAAGCATTTCAAATATTACTGGTACTGGAAACGGTAATTTTAATCGCAGTTCTTGTCTATGGAATTCTTCAGATGGGAAAGGCTGCCCGTCCGGTACAAGAAGCCGGAGAGCACGCGGGAGAACAACTGTTCTTTGACGGGGAAAACGAGGAAAATCAGGATCTCCCGGAAAATACAAATAACAGTTCTGCAGTGGAAGGAGAATTTACGGAATTTAGTCCGGAGGTAGACGAAAAGCTGGCTGCCCTGACACTGGAAGAAAAAGCAGCGCAGATGCTTTTGACGACACCGGAGGCGCTGACGCATAATGAGACGGTGAATATCGCAAGGAGCGGAACTCGGGATGCGATCAATGCCTGTCCGGTAGGGGGACTCGTGTATGGAGCCAGAAATTTTCAGGGGAAAGAGCAAACCCAGGCGCTGTTGGAAGGCGTTCAGGGTTATAGTTTGGAACGGATCGGGCTGCCTCTGTTTCTGGCGGTGGAGGAAATCGGCGGAAACGATCATTCTCCTTTGGCGGTGGAAAACAGCTATGCTCTTCAGGCGTCTCCGGCAGTTCTTGGAGCCGGCGGAAAACCGGAGAAAGCGGCGGAAGCCGGAACGGCCATTGCTGCATACATGAAAGCGGAAGGATTTAATTTGAATCTGATGCCGGCAGCCGGATTGTCCAAAGACCTGGCAGAGGATCAAAAGTCCCGGTGCTTTGGTGAGGATACCGCACTTGCTGCGATGATGCTGACGGAAAGCGTCGGGGCTTTTCGGGCCGGCGGGATTTTGACGGCAGTGGGCCATTTTCCCTGGAAAGGAAATGACAAAAGCTGCCCGAAGAGGATCGAAGAGTGGCAGAACAGTGATGTTTTGATGATTCAGGCTGCCGTAAATGCAGGAACGGACATGATCCTTTTGGGAAATGCTGCTTATGGAGAGTTGACCGGGGAGGGGGATATCCCCTGCTCCCTGTCGGCCAACGCCATAGGCTGGCTGCGCAAAGAACTGGCGTATACGGGAATTATTCTGACGGATGATCTGACGGAGGAATCCGTCGCCCTGCAATATTCTGTCGGAGAAGCTGCTGTAGCCGCTGCAAAAGCAGGCGCAGATCTTTTGTACTGTCCAACAGGAGTAGAGGAAGCATATCAAAGCCTTCTTCAGGCAGTAAGGGATGGTGAGATTCCGAAAAAGCGGATTGAGGAGGCTGTCGGACGCATTTTAACGAAAAAACTTGCGATGATGTCGGAGGAATAAAGAAGCGGACAAGGAAGCGGACAGAGAAAGGGGAGAACAGGGATTGGCCCGAAGAGAGAAAAACGAAAAAACAGGGATATCGCTGTCATTCCTGCCCGGGATATTAGTGGCGGTTCTTGCAGTAGTCCTGGCGGGGACTCTCCTTGCAGCAGTCCGACGCAGTCGGACAGAAACAGGTGACGGAAAAAGCCCGGGAACAGAGCAGGGTATTGTGGATAGGGAAAACGAGGAAAAAGGGAAAACAGAGAAATGGCAGGAAGGTGTAATCAGCTATCAAGGAAAGAATTACAGATACAATCAAAATATCCGGACTTATCTGCTGATGGGAATCGACCGGGAAGGGCCGGCGGCGGGAGCGGAAGATAAGGTCAGCGGAGGACAGTCCGACGCAATGTTTCTGGTGGTGTTGGATGCCGGGGAAAAGGAGCTTTCCGTTATTTCCATCAACCGGAATACCATGACCAAAATTTCCGTCAGCGATGCTTATGGGTTGAACCAGGATGAAACGGTGGCGCAGATTTGCACTCAGCATGGATTTGGGGATGGGATGCATTTAAGCAGTAAAATGGCAGCGGATACAGTATCCTATTTGTTCTATAACATACCAGTCAGCGGTTATATTTCCATGAATATGGGAGCCATGTCCAAAATGAATGATGCGATCGGCGGCGTGGAAGTAGAAGTTCTTCAGGATATCAAAGAACCGGACTACGGAGTAGACTTGAAGAAAGGGGAAGTAGTAACGCTTAAGGGAAACGAAGCCTATTGCTATTTACGAAGCAGGGATCTTGACAAATTTGACAGCGCTACGGACCGCCTGCGCAGACAGGAGCAGTTTATCAGCGGCTTTCTGAAAAAAGGGAAGGAAACCATGGCAAATGATACGGCGGAAGTGTTGAAGATCTATGATGATATTTCGGACTATTTGGTTACGAACATTGATTTTGTGAATCTTGTATCGGAGCTTATGGCATACGATTATGAGGAGAGCCGGATGTACACGGTGCCTGGGGAAACGGTTATGGGGGAACGGTTTGAAGAATATTATCCGGATGAAGAAGCCCTTTATGACCTGATTATCCGGGTCTTTTATCAGGAAGTATGAAAAATATCGTCAGGAAGTATGAAGAAAAAGGAATCAGTATGGTATTAGGCGGAATGCTTAAGGCGCCGCTTGATATAGAAAACCACATGTAAAGAAAATGGAAGGAGGAAATACGGACATGAAAAGGAAATTAGCGGGACTTTTCACAGCACTCATGGTACTCTCCCTTGGAACAACTGCATTTGCAGCGGGGTCTGTATCATCAGAGGATGTCATCCAGCAGGAAAAGGTTGACAAAGCAGTGGAAGGAGCCAAAAACGTTTCATGCGAAACGGAAAATGTGACCGCATCCGTGCCGAATATGGAGGATGAAGCGGTTGCAGCAAAAGTAAATGAGGCAATTACAGAAGCGGGCAAAAAGGAAGGAGCCGACGTCCTGGCGGTTATTGAGCTGGAGTATGACGGTGACATTCCGGAAGGAGGCGTGACAATTACATTGTCTGTGCCAGGCGTACAGGCAAATGCAAATATCGTGCTCCTGCACTGGGACAGCGTAAATAACGTATGGGAAGAGATCACTCCGATCAGTGTGGAAGACGGAAAAATTACCGCTCACTTTAGCAGCTTTTCTCCGGTAGCAATTGTGGAAGTAGCAAAGGCCGCAGAGCCGGAACAACCTACTACTCCTGAAGAGCCGAGTAAGCCCGAGCAGCCCGGACAGCCGAACCAGCCGTCTACTCCGAACGGACCCGGACAGACTCCCAATAACGGACCTGGACAGACTCCTAATAACGGACCGTCCACCCAGACTCCGGAAGGAAAATCTCCCAAGACCGGAGCAGAAGCGTCCGTACTGCCGATTCTGGCAGTGATCTGCGCTGTAGGAATTGCGGTTTGCGGAAAAAAAGTAAAAGTGAATGCATAAAAAATTATTTATCCAAACACGATGTATTTAAGAGCAATCAAAAAGTAATGCCGTAACATGTGGTCGAAGAAGCCGGGGGCTGCAGGACAGTCCCCGGCCGCTATGGAAAACACAGGGACAAGTAAAAAGGAATGATTTAGTTTGAAGGAAAAGAAAATGGAAACAAAGCAGGATAACCGGCTATTATATAAAATCCTACTGGCTGTATTCGCAGTAATTTTCGTCATTGTGGCAGGGATACTCCTCTACAGCAAGACCACGGAGCGGAAAGCGGAAAAGAAATTCGAGGAACTTTCCGCACAGGCTGCCGGGGAAACAGAAGAAAGCAGTCAGGAAGAGGGGAAAGAGGAGCATATAAGTTCGAAGGATAGTGGCCAGACGGATGTAAACGGGATAGAGATCCCGAAAAAGGATTTGGATTGGGCAGCGTTGCAGGAGGAAAATGAGGATATTTATGCATGGATTTCTGTTCCGGGAACCCAGGTGGATTATCCGGTACTGCAGCATCCTGCAGATGATGCTTATTATTTAGGCCATAATCTGGACGGTAGCGAAGGATATCCGGGCTGTATCTATACGGAAAGCAGAAACCGGAAGGATTTTACCGATCCCAATACCATCCTATACGGCCATAACATGAAAGACGGAAGTATGTTTGGAAGTTTACATAACTTTGAAGAAGAAGCTTTTTTTATGGAGCACAGATATGCTTTCGTATATACAAAGGATCGGATTTTCGTATATGATTTGTTTGCCGCATACGAATTCAGCGATGACCATTTGCTGTATGCTTATGATTTCACAAATGATGCAGGCTATCAGGAATACCTGGATCTGGTAAGGGGTATTCGGGACATGGGAGCGCATTTTCGGGAAGGAACGGAAGTGACGGTAGAAGATACACTCCTGACGATGAGTACCTGTATCAGTACGAAACCGGAGAAACGGTATCTGGTGCAGGGAGTACTTGCAGGGATACAGGAAGTGGAAGGAAGCGCAGGAGAAGATGAAGGAGCGTAAAGGATCGGATTGGGATTTACCGGAGAAAATGCAAAGCCAAAGTACGGGAATGCAAAACCAAAATATAGGAATGCAAAACCAAAATGCGGGAATGCAAAAATCCGTCAGAAAGGAATCTGTCAGGCAAAGCAGGGAAGCGTATCTTGCTCTGGCGTTGTTTGATATTGCAGCGAGCAATCTTGCCTACGGCTTTGGGCTCTGGCTTCGGTTTGACATGCAGTATATGAAAATTCCGGCAAGATATCTGGATACCTTTATACAAATGATTCCGATACAGGCGGTTCTGATTTTGGTACTTTTTGCGGTTTTTCGCCTGTATCGGAGTATTTGGCGCTATGCGGGCATAGAAGAGCTGGAATATATCAAAACGGCTACCGGGATCGCCGCTGTTTTACATATTCTGGTGACAAAGCTCTTTTTCCAGCGGATGCCGATTACCTACTATCTGGTAGGCTGGCTCCTGGAATTTCTGCTTCTTTCAGGTATCAGGTATTCCGTACGGTTTTTCAGCCGGTTTGGCGGCGAAGACTGGCTGGTCAACCTGCAGCTGTACGAGCAGGCAGAGCGGGCGGTATTTATCAGTGATGCACTGTACATTTACAGGAAAAGGGCTGTTCACAGCGTATCCGCAAAGTTTGATTTAAATCGTGCGGAAGCAGTCGTATGGGTGGCAGATTATGAGAGAAAGATGCTGGAAAGCATGATGGGAAAAAACGGCTGGGAAACCCTTCGCTGCTGTCAGGCAATTTACCTGGTTCATATCATTAAAATCCTGCAAAATAAATCCTGCCAATTGCCCCTGAAGGAAAAAGTGGCTTATGTGAAATCTTTAAAAGCCAGCGAAGGGTTTGCTCTTTTAGGGGAAACAAAATGTTTTCAGACGCCCTGGCTGGAAAATGCCTGTATCTGGATGTACCGGAATCATATGGAATTTTTTCTGTATTTGATGATCAGCCTGATCTTAAAGGTAAGAGGAAATCTGTAAATGGAGTATTTTGAATTATACCTGACGATGATGGTAATCATATCCTGGCTGACGGGAGCTTTTTTCCTGAAAATCAGGGGTTCCTGTCATTTAAAAAATATCATTAATTTCATCCTGCTGTTTTTGTATTCGCTGCTGATTGCCTTTCGTCCCCAAACGGTTGCCGATACGAAAAGCTATAATCAGGTTTTTTGGATGATTGATCCCAATCATAATTATGGATTCCGTCCCTTTGAAGAAATATTCGGCGTTGAATACGGGTTTTTGTATTTCATGAAATGGATAAAATGGCTGTGGGATGATGTGCATTTCTTTTATTTTGTTTTGACTTTTACAACGGCAGCCCTGTTTCTATACGGATCGAAAAAAATATTAAAGGGCCAGGGAATCGAAAGGATCAGTGAACCGATCATTTTAAGTATCTATATGTCCTATTATGGGACGTATTATTCTGCAATTGCGATCCGGCAGGGAATTGCGTTATCGCTGGGAGTACTGGCGCTTGCTTTTTTGATTGAAAAGAAATATTTGAAAATGACGGGCGCTCTGGTTGCTGCCTTTCTGTTTCACCGGCTGGCAGTGCTCAATGGGGGCGTGATTCTTGTTTTTCTGGTGCTAAAAAAAGAAATACCCTACAAATTTTATGCTTTTTTATTTACACTGCCCTTCCTGTATTTTCTGTTCAACACGGATAACTGGATTCAAAGAACGGTGTTATATTATGTTCCGGCGATTTTGCGAATGCTGAGAATATCCAATTATATTGGGTGGCTGGAGGATTATACCACATTAGAGATCGGGTTGTCCTATACTTCCCTGTACATATGCGGGGTAGGAGGACTTTTGGTTTTACTGAGCCTGACAAAGCCTGGATTAAAGAGACTGCTGAACATTTATCTGATTGGAATCGCAGTCAATATTGTTTTTCTGATTATGTCGGGCGCCAGCAGGGTATATGATTTTTTTACGATATATTCTGTCCTGATTGCAGGAGGCGCTTATACAAAATGGAGCCGGAAGCGGAATGGACTGTTTCGGGTAAAGGATTTAAATAATATAATAATATTATTAATAATTATATGTAATTTAATACTGTTTTTTAATATCATAAAATAGGAGAAGATTGCGATGAATCTGGCTGTTATTTTTGCAGGCGGAATGGGTGTCCGTATGAATAGTAAGGCAAAGCCGAAGCAGTTTCTGACAATGCATGGAGTGCCTGTGATTATCCATACCCTGGAAGTATTTGAGAATCATCCGGAGATTGACGGAATTGTAATTTCCTGCCTGGAAGGCTGGATAGAGTATCTGAAAAATCTGATTGAGAAGTATCATTTGCGGAAAGTAAAAAAGATCGTTCCGGGCGGGCGGACAGGCCAGCTGTCCATCTATGAAGGACTGAAGGCGGCAAGGGAGCTTGCCGGGGATGAGAATGCAGTCGTATTGGTTCACGACGGGGTCCGGCCGCTGATTACCGAAACGGTAATTACGGACAATATTAGGTGCGTAAGGGAACATGGCTCTGCAATTACCAGTGTGAAGGTAAAGGAAACGATTATGGAAGTAGATGATGAGGGCAGGATTTTATACATACCGGACAGGGCCCATTCCAGACTTGCCAGAGCGCCTCAGAGCTTTTGGCTGCAGGATATTTATAAAACGCATCTGCAGGCTCTGAGGGAGGGAAAAACGGATTTTATTGATTCCTGCTCCATGATGAAACATTACGGGAAAAAAATGTACTTGATTGACGGTCCCCAGGAAAATATAAAAATTACAACTCCGGATGATTTTTATATTATGCGGGCCTTATTGGATGCCAGGGAAAATTCGCAGATTTATGGAATGGAAGGCATGAAAGGAATGGAAGTCATGGAAGAGAGTATGACGGAACAGGAAGGGTTTGAAAAGGGCAGGGGAAATTGATGATACAAGAAAAAATATGGATGGAAGACTTGAAGACCATTTATAGTCAAAAGATCAGCTGGAAAAAGCTGAAAAACAAGTCGGTACTGGTAACGGGAGCAAACGGAATGCTGGCAGCTTATGTGGTGTATATGCTGTGGTATCTGAACGAATGTTATGGTTATCATATCCGGATTCTGGTTTTAGTGAGAAACCGGGAGGAGGCGGAAAAAAAGTTTCACTTCATTGATTGCGAATATTTGGTACAGGACGTATGCCAGGAGCTTGTAGTGGCAGGGCCCGTGGATTATATCCTGCATGGGGCAGGGAATGCAAGCCCGAAAGCGATCGGGTCGGATCCGGTCGGAATCATACGGGCAAATACCGTCGGGACTATGAATGTAATGGAACTGGCAAGAAAAAAAGGGACGAAAAAAGTGCTGTATCTTTCCACCAGAGAGGTTTACGGAAAGCTGTCTGCCCCAAGAGGATACCTAGAAGAAGGCGATATGGGAGTCCTGGAGTGCCATGAAAAAAGGGCCTGTTATCCGGAAAGCAAACGGATGGGGGAAACCATATGCTGCAGCTATCGGGCGCAGTTTGGGGTGCCGTATACGATTGTGCGGATTGCCCATGCGTATGGCCCCGGGATGAAAATAAGAGAAGACGGCAGGATCATGGCGGATTTGATATCGGATCTTGTGAATGACAGGAATCTTGTTCTGAAAAGCAACGGGACGGAGGAGCGAGCCTTTTGCTATGGGGCGGATGCGGTGGCAGGAATGTTTTTGGCCCTTTTGGACGGTGCGGAGGGGGAAATCTACAACATCGCCAATGAAAGCGAACCGCTTCTGTTAAAGGATCTGGCGCAAAAGCTGGTAAGCTTTTTTCCGGAAAAGCATCTGAAGGTCGTTTTTGAAATACCAAAAGAGAGAAATGAGCTGTACAGCGCCATAGGCCGTACCAGAATGGATACGGGAAAATTATCGTCTCTGGGTTGGGAGTGCAGGGTGAATCTGGAAGAAGGGGTGAAGCGGACGATTGAGAGCTTTTGTGAAAAAAATAACGAGTAAGCCCTTGAAAAAATGGTACGGAAAAATACGGGACATCGAACGAAAAATAGAGGAAAAAGAACTGAAGGAGCTTCTTGCCAAAGAGGATTTCAAAGAGATTCGGAATCAGATACCAAGAAAGGTAAAAACCCTTTGCTTTCTGATCCCCAATATGAACGCCTATGCAGGGGGACATACCTCTGTGCTGCGGCTGGGAACTGCCGCGGCCAATCATGGATACGAGGTGATCTATGCAACTTACGGCGGTCAGGATAAAAAGAGTATGGAAGAAAATGCGCGGCAGAACCTCTACTCCTACAAAGGCAGGTTTTGTGAGAAAAAGGACATTTTTTCCCTGTCCGCAGATGTTGTGATTGCGACAAACTGGAAATCCGCCTATATGGCAAAACAAATTGCCGGATATAAAATGTATTTTATACAGGATTATGAACCGTATTTTTATAGTTATGGAGATTATTATCTGCTGGCCAGGGAAACGTATCAGTTTCAATTTCATATGGTGAGCCTGGGGCAGTGGAATCAGAAGATCATTGCCCGGGAAACCGGGAGCATGGTGAAGGATGTGATTGATTTTCCCTATGAGCAGTCGGAGTATTCCTTTCAGAACCGGGAATTTGAAAGCTATTCCATGAAAAAGGAGCTGACCTTTTGCGTCTACCTGAAAGAAGAATCGAAACGTCTGCCCTTGATTCTGTCCCATCTGTTACGGAATTTGCAGCAGGAATTTCAGCGCCATGGAAAAAAGCTGAAGCTTCTTTATTTTGGACTGGAACCGTATGTTCAGCTGGAAACCGGAGTCAATCTGGGAAAGCTTGGGAAAAAGCAATTATTGGAGCTGTATCAAACCTCCGATTTCGGACTGGTGGCTTCTGTGACTAATATTTCCCTGGTTCCCTATGAAATGGCGGCGGCGGGGCTTCCTTTGATTGAATGGAAGGAAGGGAGCTTTTCCGCGTTTTTTCCGGAAGAAGCAGCCATTCTGACCGGATTTGATGCGGTAAAATTATATGAAAAAATCGACTGTTTCTGCAGAAATCCCAAAGAATTGTATCGGATGCAGGAACGGGCCCTTCATTATCTGAAAGGATATAGCTGGGCGGAAACAGGCCGGCAATTTTGCAGTATACTGAAAAACCTGGAAACTCAGGAGGAAGTCGAAAGAAGGGATGGTCGGGAAACAAAGAAGGACGTTTGATGTAGGGATAATTGGGAAGCGAGGAGGGGCTTATGAAGGAAGAACTTTTGAATTTTATTTACTCCGTGGGATTTTACTTGTTTCGGATATTTCCGATTAAGAAAAATAAGATTGTCTTTTCGAATTTTGCAGGAAAAGGGATGGGGGATAATCCGAAATATCTGTACCTTGCCCTGAAAGACAAAATGCCGGATATGGATGCGGTCTGGCTGATCGAAAAGGATGAAAGCAGGAAAGCAATGCCAAAGGGAGTAAGGGCCGTACAGAACCGATCTCTGCAGAAAATATACGAGCTTGCAACGGCAAAAATATGGATTGATAATTGCCGAAAATCCCGATACGTGAAAAAAAGAAAAAATCAATATTATGTGATGACCTGGCATGGAGGATTGGGATTAAAAAGGGTGGAGAAAGACGTAATTGACCGGTTGGGGAAAAAATATTATCACTACGCAGTCCATGACTCACGTCAGATTGACTTGATGCTGTCAAACAGTAAGTGGTGTACGGATTTATATCAGAGGGCTTTCTGGTATCAAGGAGATATTTTGGAAAAAGGACTTCCAAGAAATGATATTTTTTTCAAAAAACAATGCGAAGTAAGTGAAAAGATAAGAAAAAAGTATTCCATAGACAGTAGCAGCCGGCTTGTGATATATGCGCCGACTTTTCGGGAAGACCATTCCATGGAAAGCTATAACATTGATTTCTCCGGATTGCTGGCTGCGTTACAGGAAAAATATAAGGCGCCATGGAAAATACTGCTCCGATTTCATCCCAGTATGAGCGAACGTATGGTAATTGAGAAGGAGCTAAGGGAACAAATCGTTGATGTATCCGATTATGATGATATTTACGAAATATTGTCCGTATCCGATCTGTTGATTACGGATTATTCCGGAATCATGTTTGACTTTGCTTCGACAAGAAGACCGGCGTTTATTTACGCGGCGGATGAGAAGGACTATGTTGAGGAACGTGGATTTTACTGGAAATTGGATATGCTGCCCTTTCCGGTGGCCTATTCCAATCAGGAGCTGATGGAAAATATTCGTTTGTTGGAGGAAGAGAAGTATGTAAGGAACTTAGAGGATTTCTTTTCCCTGAACCAGGTGTGCGACGACGGAAATGCCTCTGCTTTTGTGGCAGAATATATTTTGAAGAAAGCAGGATGTATTTAAGCAGAAAAGAACGGTTCCGGTGAACGGGATCCATAGAAGGATGCAGCTCCGGTGAACAGAAACGATAGAAGGAGGCAGCTTCAGTGAACAGGGATTATGGAACGCTGGTACAATTTGAAGAACGAACGGATTTCAATACCATATGCGTCGATCAGGGGATTATCTGTATGTTTCCGGAAAACGATCACTCTATTTTTCCGGTGCGCGGCGGCGTATATTCCGAAGACGGGAAGCTTGTGGGGATTTCCGGTCACATTGGCGGAATGGAATTAGCGCCCCGGTCGGTTGGGGATATTTCTCCTGCTTTTGATGGCATCGTAAAAAGGAATGGAAAAGTACTTTATATGGGAGTGTTTGTTCCCCACTGGGGTCATTTTCTGGTGGATATGATTTATCGGCTGTATCATTTGGAACGTTTCAGAGACTATCAGATTGCCTATGTGGGAACGGAAGCGATAACCGGAAATTATCTGGATTTTTTAATCGGATGCGGAATTGGGAAGGAGCGGCTGATTCGAATTACGGGACAAGTACAATTTGAACAAGTTGTAGTAAACGAACCCTGTGCAGTCCCGCAGCTTTATTACAGTCGGATCTATCGCGGCATTTTTGACAGCGTTAAAAAATATTATTCTGCTATCGGGCAAAAAACGCTCAGGAGTTTTGAAAAAATTTATTTCTCCCGTCAGCATTTTAGGGGGGGGGGTAGAAAGGAAACAGGAGAAAAGGAAATTGAAACTATTTTTCGTAGAAATAGATACCACATCCTGCATCCGGAAGAACTATCCTTACAGGAACAAATTTTTTTTATCTCCCATGCATCCATGATTGCCTGTGTCAGCGGAACGATTGCTCATAATCTTGTATTTTCAAATACAAATTGCACCTGGATCATACTGGAAAAGGCTTCCATTGTAAATTTAACCCAGGTTATGCTGGAACAGATGATGCCGGAAATAGAGACGATCCATATCAATATTGATAAAACGAAAAAGAAAAAGGTGGAATATGGAACGGGGCCTTTTTGGATGGGAATTACGGAGGATTTAAAGGAATTTTTTACCTTGTATCAGTTTGAACAGAATGTTTCCGAACATTATGTGAAAAACTATCTGATTTATATGAAATTATGTTTTGTGCGATGGAGCAAAAATTGTTTAAAGAAACTATGGAAAAATATAAAAAAATTCCGTTGCCGGTAAAAGCCAGCCTGTGGTTTTTTATCTGCAGCTTTATGCAGAAAGGAATCAGCGCCTGTACCACGCCGATCTTTACGCGCCTGTTATCTACAAAGGAGTACGGGCTATATAGCGTTTATCTGTCCTGGGCAGATTTTCTTTCGATTGTCATTACATTTGGTATTTCCAGTTCTGTCTATCAGAAAAAGCTGGTGGAATTAGGGGAAGGAAAAGAGCAGGATCGTTTGACTTCTGCTCTGCAGGGGCTGGCAACTGCTACGGCGGCCGTCAGCTTTTTACTCTATCTCTGCTTTCATACCTGGATAAACGGATTATTGGGCCTGCCGACAGAATTAGTAATTGCAATTTATGTATCGGTGCTCGCAACAACGGCATTTGGGTTTTGGTCCATGCGCCAAAGGAACGATTACAGATACCGGAAGCTGGTAATGATGACTGTTTTTACCTCTGTAATGAAACCGTTATCCGGAATCTTTGCGATTAAGATGTTTCCGGGATATAAGGTGGAGGCTCG
>CAJUSQ010000033.1 GCA_910588885.1 uncultured Lachnospiraceae bacterium | reverse complement strand
GGCCAAATCCCTTTGTACACTCGCTAAGTCTCAATATAAAGTCAAAATCCTGGGCCCCGTCAAACCGGCCGTCCAGCCCCCCGGCCCGCTCCACCACTGCCCTGGATGCCACCAGAAAATGGCAGATATAATTATTTCCCAACAACAGCTCCTCGTTATAGCCCAGCTTAAAATGCGGGTCGGAATACTGCTTTGTCTCCGCATCCACCTTATCTTCATCGGAATACAACACTTCAGCCCCGGTTTCATTGATCCGCTTTACCATCTCATATAAAGCCGATGCCACCAGCAAATCATCATGATCCAATAACGCCAGATAGTCTCCCCTTGCCATGGCAATCCCCTGATTGGTGTTCCCGGAAATGCCTTCATTCCTGGAAAGCTTCTGATACCGGATTCGCTGCTCCCCTCCATAAAAAGCTTCCAGACATTCTTTCACTTTCCCGCTCCTGCTGCCGTCCGCAATACAGAGTTCCCAGTTTGAGTATGTCTGGGCAATGCAGGAATCCGTCAGCTCCCGCAAAAAACGTTCCTCCGTTTCATAAGTCGGAACCACAATACTGATCAGCGGCCGGAATGCAAAGGAAGCCTGCCGCTGCTGTCTAAGCTCCTCTGCGGAAGGCAGATATTCCGCCACCCGTTTGGGATAATCCTGATACGGCGCCGCCAGTTTTTCCCGAATCTTATCATACAGCTCCCGGGGCGGATATCGCTTGGAAATATTTTTTAATTTTACGAAATTCGTCCTGTTTAAATATTTCATCTTTTTTCATTCCTTATTTCTTTTCAAACATGCTCTAGTATGATATTTCACAATTTCAGCTGCCGAAATTACGCTCTTTTTTCATACATTCCAATCATACTCCAGCTTCCATTTCTTGTAAAGCAATTAAAAATTAAGATTTCATGAAGTTGTATTCCCGTTACTGTTCACTCCTGGTCCGTGCACTGCGCTGGTGTTGATTTAAATATAGCCGCTCATGTTCCTCCTTTTGGACACAAAAAAGACACATGGTTTACAATTTACTGTTCCATGCGCCTTTACGCAGTTATTTTAATATTAAATTGTTCTGTTGATTACGCCAACTGCATAATCTCGGCTTCAATCTTGCTCAAGGATGTTTCCTGCTTTCATTTATAATGTTAAGCTTTCTACGGAGGATTTCTATTGCACAAACCCATCTTAAAAGGGCGATATCCTAAGATATCGCCCCTCTTCTTTCACCTAATCGTACGGATTATGAAAAATTAACGCCAGATTCCGTCTGCGCCTACATAGTAGCCGCCATCAACGAAGGTGTTGGTCAGCATACGGCCATGATCCAGGAAATACCAGTTTCCGCCGTCATACAGCCATCCGTCATGTCCGATTCCGCTGGGATCAGCATAATACCAGGTAGTTCCGTATGTACCGCTGAAGCTGTACCATCCGGTTACCATAGCGCCGTCGGTACCGAATACATAGGTGTTGTTTGTGATATAGTTGTCACGTGCAGTTTCCCATGCATCAACTGCAGTGTTGTATGCACCTACTGCATCATAATATGCATCATAATTATAGGTTCCGTCTGCATTCTTGTAATCTTCCATACTCGGAGCCTTCGGAGCTTCCGGTGTTACGCCTGCAAGAATAGATCCGTCACGAACCATTGCTCCGGTATTCCAGTCAATGTAATACCACTGTCCTGCATATGCAAGCCATCCGGAGTAGAAAGATCCGTCAACCGGATTGGTATAATACCAATCATCATCATAGTATCCATTATCATTGTAGTACTCATCATGATACCATCCTTTAACCATGGTACCGTCTTTTGCTACACGGTACTGATTTACCCAGGTATCCTTGGGATTTGTTCTGCCGCTTATGCTATAGTATAAATGTCCGTCTTCTGCGCTCTGGTATAAAGCAACTACTTTGTTTGTAACCATATCGCCCTTGTTCACATAATACCACTCATCACCGGATACTACCCATCCGTCATAAGCGGAACCATCAGCATTACAGAGTACCCATGCACCATAATTAGCATAGTTGTTAGCATAGTTGTACCATCCGGTTACCATTTCGCCATTTTCTTTGAAATAGTATCTGATACCATCTGCTGTTTCTCCCCAGCCGTCTGCGAACATGTGGCCTGTACGCATATCATAATAACCAGTATCACCAATCACTTCTACCGGATCTAAGTAATACCATGCGCCGGCAATGTACTGCCAACCAGTAATCAGGGAGCCATCCGGATTAGCCAGATACCAAAGACCCTGTTCACTGTCATAGCCCCAACCGTTTGCAATCATGTTTCCGGCTTCCACATTGAAGTGATACAGTACATCATTCACTTCTGTGGTACCTTCACGCATATAGCCTGCATAGCCGGTGCTGTCACCTAAATAATACCAGTTGCCATTCAGCTGCTGCCAGCCGATTACCTGTGCCCCATTGCTTCCAAACAGATACCAGTCACCTTCAATCTTGGTCCAACCAGTTGCCATATAGCCGTCTGCTTTGAAGTAATAGGCGCTGCCATCTTTGGCAGTAAGCCACTCCGATGTCGGGTAAGTACCATCGTCAAACTGTACCCACCAACCTGTTGCGTTCTGATACCATGTTACGTTGATTTCTTCAGAAGATTCTTCTTCCGCATTAACTGTCAACGGAGCAATGAAAAGTAACGCAAAGGCCATCGCTACAATTAGCATATGTTTTCTTTTCATAACTAATTGTCCTCCTTTTCTAAAATTTTTGTGTATTTTCACACACATTTATTCTAGCACCTTTTGTCCCATTCGTAAATAGCTTTTTCCATTTTTTCGTCCTTTTCTCTCTTTTTCGTCTTTTTGTATACTAACTTCATTGTTTTTTTGGACATACCTTCCAAAAATGCCCAGAACATCTTTTCTTTCTTTGGGAAAACCGGTCGGAAAGAACCTTTCCTATTTTCACAAAGGAGCCAAAATTCAAAAGTTCCAGGCTTGCCTTTTTCGGTAAATTTGTCCAATATTCACAACGGCATTGGAAGCAAATGTCCCATCTTCGATCCCCTGCTTTGACTGCTGCATAAATGCTTTTCTCCTGATCAAACGCAAGGAAAGGAACCCGCCGAAACGAGTTCCTTCCTTATTATATATGGTATAGGTATAAGAAGATTGACATAGGTATTCCGTACTCTTGTCAAAAAACACAACAGTATTCCCGTTTATTCCCGGGACAAGCGTTTTAGGACACGCCTCGCTTCACCATCTCGGTTACGGCAAAGGTCGCCACATCCTCTGCAAATTTCCCTGCACCGAAGCCGGCATCAAAGCCCAGCTCCTTGGCAAGCTCATGGGTAATCCGGGCGCCGCCGCAGCAAACGACGAACTTATCCCGCAGATTTTCTGCTTCCAGAAGCTCAATCAGCTCTGTCATATTCTGGATATGGACATCCTTCTGGGTAACGGTCTGAGATACCAGCAGCACATCCGCATGCATGGCAACCGCCTTTTCCACAAATACCTCGTTGGGTACCTGGCTTCCCATATTCAGGGCCTCGATCATCTCATAACGCTCCAGGCCATAATGCCCGGCAAAGCCCTTCCGGTTCATAACGGCGTCAATGCCGACGGTGTGGGCATCTGTTCCGGTGGACGCACCTACTACTATGATCTTACGACCGATGTTCTCCTTGATATAAGCGTCTACCTCTTCCATGCTCATGGTTTCTTCTTCTACGGTCTGTACCTGGATACCCGTATAATCTACGGTATGGACGCAGCTTCCGTATACCACGTACATGGTAAATTCTTTATCCAGCGCGTTGTGGAATGCTACGTTCACATCCTCCAGCCCCATAGCCTTCGCCATCTGCCGGGCTGCTTCTTCGCCGCGCTCGTCATCCTTCACCGGAAGGGTAAAGCTCAACTGCACTTTCCCGTCGTTCATGGTATCTCCATAGGGACGCAGCTTTGTCAAGTCCAAAGTCTTGTCAAAATCTTTTTTATGTAAATCATAAAGTCCTGAACTCATTTAGCCGACCTCCTTTCCGGTTTTCGTTACATGCATTAATTCAATAAAGGGGTTGAAATAAGCTTCTTCCTTGGCTACCACACCGGCCAATCCCTTGCCGCCGTCCTTCGGACGCTTGATATCCGCAAAAGTACCGGCCTCCAGTGTTGCAAACATTCCCTGCTCTTCGATCTGCTTCAAAAGCTGGGCCGCTTTTTCCAGTACCTCATTGGCACGGGTCTGCATAATTCCGCCCTCTTTGTAAACCAGTTCGTCCCCTAAATCCTTCATGGTCCTGGCAATATACTGGGCATTCTCAATAGCCAGGGCACGGTCTGACATAAAGGGAGTATGAATGGCTTCCGTCATCATTCCCAAAAGATGAATTTTTTGATTCGTCAGAACCGTTACCATATTGAACAGCGCATCCTGTACATGGCCCCGGAAAATATTTCCGGTCATAAACTTGGTGGGCGGCATGTATTTCAAAGGCGCCTTTGGGAAAATCTCCCGTGCCATCTGGGCCTGGGCCAGCTCATACAAAAAGCCGTTTTCCACATCCGGAGCGATCTCAAAGGCATGGCCTAAGCCCTGCTGCTCTTCCGGCAGTCCAGCCATCAATGCGAACTGCTCGTTCAGGAACTGAGATGCCAGCACCGTATGGGCTTCTTCTACCGCATCCGCCGTTGTCAGATAGTTATCCTCGCCGGTGTTGATAATTACTCCGGCAAATCCATTGATGACTCTGGAAAAATACTGGTCAATCAAGGTTCTCTGCATATTGATATCACGGAACAAAATTCCGTAAAGCGCATCGTTCAGCATTACGTCCAGACGCTCCAAAGCGCCCATGGCCGCAATTTCCGGCATACACAGGCCGGAGCAATAGTTACATAGACGGATATACCGATTTTCTTCCCGGCCTACCTCATCCAGCGCTTCCCGCATCAGACGGAAGTTCTCCTGGGTCGCATAGGTTCCGCCGAAGCCTTCCACGGTTGCCCCATAAGGCACATAGTCCAAAAGGCTCTGGCCCGTAGTACGAATAACCGCAATCACATCCGCACCCTGCTTTGCCCCTGCTTTTGCCTGAACAATATCTTCATAAATATTTCCGGTTGCTACAATAATATACAATAACGGGCCTTGTTTGTCGCCGTACTCGTTCAAATAAGCATTCCGCTGCTCTACATTCTTGCGAATCCGGGCTACGGTTGTCTCTGCCGTTTCTTTCATTGCACCCTGAATCTCGGAAACCTCATGGAGGGGAAGAGCCGTTAAATCCAGCTCTCCCTTGCTCACTTTCTCTGCGATTTCCTGGGGCGTCGCATGAAGCTCCAGCATGGCATTCCCGATATAAAAAGCAGCTCCGGCTCCTAACACGCCTTTATCCACCAAATGGTCTACCACTACGTTGGGCAGCGGCACTTCCACATCATTGACGCCGTCAATGCCCAAAAGGCGGCAGACTGCCCGCTCTACGGTAACCGTGGTATGCAGGTCAATAAATCCCTGTACATCCGCCGCTACCTTGGCGGCGCTGGCTCTGGCCTGATTCACCAGCTCCTGATTTAAATTCAATTTACTTGCCATATCGCACCTCACTTCTTATTCGTGTTTTCCTCTTTCGAGACGCTTCAGCCCCTTGGGCTCCAATGCCAGCGCTTCACCCTGCTCTAAGGATGCAATACCCACCAGCTCTGCTGCCTTGTGGTTCTCGCAATCCGGACAATGACAGGTATTGTCGTAATGCTCCGGCTCGGTATAGGTCGTAATTACACCTTCGAAATTTCTCAGGATGACACGTCCCGGTGTCTGGGAAATCACATAATTCGGCATAACCGGTGTCTTGCCGCCGCCGCCCGGTGCATCTACCACGAAGGTAGGAACCGCATAACCGGAGGTATGGCCCCGAAGTGCCTCAATGATTTCAATTCCCTTGGAAACCGGAGTACGGAAATGCTCCAGGCCAAAGGACAGATCGCACTGATAGATGTAGTAAGGACGTACACGCATCTGAACCAAGCCATGCATCAGGCGGCGCATAATGTGGATACAGTCATTGACTCCGGCCAAAAGAACCGACTGGTTCCCCAGCGGGATTCCGGCGTCAGCCAGCCTTGCACAGGCAGCCGCACTCTCTTCGGTAATTTCATTGGGATGGTTGAAATGGGTATTCAGCCAAATCGGATGGTATTTTTTCAGCATATCGCACAGTTCCTGGGTAATTCTCTGGGGCATAACCACCGGAGTCCTGGAACCGATCCGCACGATTTCCACATGGGGGATCTTACGAAGCTCGGAAATAATATATTCCAGACGCTCGTCGCTGACAAGCAGCGCGTCACCGCCGGATAACAGTACGTCACGAACTTCCGGATGATTCCGAACATATTCGATGCACGCATCTACCTGATCCTTGGCCACGCTGTCATCGCAATGACCTGCAAAACGCCTTCTGGTACAATGACGGCAATACATGGAACACATATCCGTAATCAAAAACAGTACACGGTCCGGATAACGATGGGTCAGGCCCTTCACCGGAGAATCCGTATCTTCATGGAGCGGATCCAGCAAATCGGCTTTGGACTGATGCAGCTCTGCGGCAGTCGGGATGGCCTGTTTCCGAATCGGGTCTTCCGGATCATTCAAATCAATCAGGGAAAGGTAATAGGGGGTAACCGCCATACGCAGTGTCTTTAAGCATGCGCCGATGCCCTCTTCCTCTTCCGGAGTCAGTTCCATATATTTTTTCAGATCCTCAACCGTTTCCACCCGGTTCTTTACCTGCCATTTCCAGTCGTTCCACTGCTCATCCGGCACATCTAAAAATAATCCGTTCCTTCTGCTTTTCCCAAATTCCATAGTCAATACCTCCATTCTTTGATCTTTTACAAATACTTGCGGTCAAAAATTTCTCTGATTTTCTTGCTTTCCCTTAATTCGTTCAGGGTAATTTCCGCATGCCCTTTGGTATAACCGTTTCCGATAATCATTGTAATGTCTTTGCCTACGCCCTCTGCACCCAAAGCAGCTCTGGTAAAGCTGGTTGCCATGGAGAAGAAGTATACGCATCCCAGATCCTTCACCGGAAGGATGGCGGACATTTCACAGGCATCCACATTTACACAGCAAATGGAAATATCGTATTCCCGTCCGCCGTTTGCAGCCAATACCTGCTCTAACAGGCTTACCGGCTTGGTTGCATCCGCAATCACGATTTCATCACAAACCTCTAAGAATGCCAGGTCGTTCTTCTCCGCCTCATTGTATACAACACCTACTACCCGTCCGGTAGGTCCTACACGCTTATGTGCCTCATAGCAGCAAAGCATACCGGATTTTCCGGCTGCGCCTAAAATCAGCACATCGTTTCCTGCCTGTACCAGCTTGGCAGTCTGAGCCGGAGCCCCCGCAACGTCCAGTGCCGCCAATGCCAGCGCCTCACTCATATCTTCCGGCAGCTTGCAGTACAATGCGCTTTCAAAAAGCACTGCCTTCGCTGTTACATCCACCCGGTCGATATCCATATGGATCTCTTTGATCTCTTCGATCTTCAGCGGTGTCATGGACAAAGATACCAAAGATGCGATCTTATCCCCAACTTTCAGACCACAGTCTGCCAAATCCTCACCAATCCGCGCTACCCGTCCGATGAACATACCGCCGGAACCGGTTACCGGATTCTGCATTTTTCCTCGTTCCCCAACGATTTCCAAAATGCGCTCTTTGATCTTTTCCTTGTCCTTGCCGCAGGATTCCTCAATTTGAGTAAAGGAAGCGGAGTCAATATTCAAAGATATCACGTCACACACGATTTCATTGGAATATTCCTTAGACATATCATTGTCAATTACGTCCGCTGCCTGTGTCAGCACTCCCTGCGGTGAAACCACTCTGTGGATCCCATATTTATTTCCCTTTTCTGCCATAGCGAATCTCCTCCTTATTCACTTAAAATTTCTCGCTTTTCCCCGTTTTGTGAAACATTATATTGTTTTTGCCACTCTGCATCACATTCCGTAACGCCTCTTGTTATGCAAAGTATCCATAGCCGTACCTGGATTCCCCTATTCCGATAACCCCAAAATCTTTCTTGCCTCTGCCGGTGTGGCGATCTCACGTCCAAGCTCTTTCGCCAGACGGGCCGCCTTTGCAACCAGTTCTCCGTTGGACTCGGCCGGAACGCCCTTTTCCAGATAAACATTATCTTCAAAGCCCACGCGGACATGGCCGCCCATCAGGATTCCCATTGCCGCCATAGGGAACTGGTTCCTTCCCACGCCTGCCACAGTCCAGGTAGATCCGGCCGGTATGCTGCCGACCATAAATACCAGATCCCGGGCTTCTGCGCTGATTCCGCCGTTGACCCCCATCACAAAATCAAAGTGCATCGGCGTCTTGATGTGACCCTTCCGCTGCAGGCGGATCGCCATATCAACCATGCCTTTGTCAAATACTTCGATTTCCGGCTTTACATTCTTCTCGTTCATTTTCTGAACAAACTCTATAATCATGTTTTCGGTATTGACGAAAATCTCATCCCCGCCGAAATTGCAGGTGCCGCAGTCCAAGGTTGCCATTTCCGGATTCAGCTCTAAGGGCTGCAAACGCTCCTCGTTGCTCATTCCCACGGCCCCACCCGTGGAAACCTGAACGATCACGTCCGGACAAACTTCCTTGATTGCCTTGATGCAGGCATCAAACCGCTCCTTGTTCTGGGTCGGCGTACCGTCGTCCTCCCGCACATGCAGATGGATCAACGCTGCTCCCGCATCATATGCGGACTTGGCTTCCCGGGCAATCTCTTCCACCGTATAGGGAACTGCCGGGTTCTGCTCTTTCGTTACCTCGGCCCCGCAGATACAGGCCGTAATGATTAATTTTTCCATGAGCACCTCCAACTATTTGCGCTGCTTATCCTTCGGCACTACACAAGTACCGCTGGCCCTGCATACTACGATCGGCTCCTCCAATACATCACATGCCGAATCGTTGATGTCCGGGCGGGGTGCAATCACCTTCCTGGCTTCGAACTTCATCTTCCGTGAGCTGTTTCCCAGGCTCACAATTTCTCCGGTCGCTTCAATGTAGTCCCCCGCAAATACCGGAGCTAAAAATTCCACTTCATCATATGCTTTAAAGAGCCCCTCATCTCCGTCCTGCATAATTAAAAGCTCCGTTGCCACATCCCCGAATAGCGCCAGCATTCTGGCTCCGTCTACAAGATTTCCCCCATAATGTGCATCATGGGCACTCATGCGTAAACGAATCGTAGATTTCATTGTTCCATCCTCCTATTCCTTTTCTTTCTTACTTTGTAAAACTTGTTCAGAGTTTTCGTTAACCGGTTTCCCGGGAGTTACCTATTTACCGTGCGGTTACTACTATAGGTGAAAAAAAGAGCTATGGCGCCGGATCCCAAACTTACGGCACAATAGCACTCCACTGCATTGAAAATTTCTACAAACTGTATCGAAAGCATACAATTACCAAAAAATACTTTGTATCTCAAACTAGTTGTACAGACAACTTACATTTTGTAAAAAAAACGCTATTGATATCGGAATCCAACATCAATAGCGCTCCATGCGAACATGACAGGATATAAGCTCTGGGCTCTCATCCCAAAGATTTATGTCATCATCCATAAACCTCTTCGGCGGAGATACATTCGCCAGTGACTTCCGGCATGACGGCCGTTCTCATTCACTGCTTACCTTATCACCCGCACCTCTATTGTTTTCCATATGCACTTTTCATGCTCTCATCTTACTCCATTGTCTTCCAAAAGTCAAGCATGGGGAACACAAAATAATTACCAAAAATGAACATATTTTTTCATACAAAAATCACAAATTTCAGATTTTTATAAAAAATATTGGTTTTTTGTTCCGTAATCAAGAGGAGACGGTGTGCCGCCGGGCACACCACGCAAAAAGAATCCTGCAGGGCAGGATTCTTTTTCATTTGTTGTTTGTTATTTATCTGCCGTTAACTTCTTCATTACAAACAGGGTACCAAGGGTAAGGACAATGCCCACGCCCAGGGAAATCACAACGTTCTGTACAAATCCCGCTACAATAAAGCTGATAAACGAAATAACCGCAACCGTTACCGCATAGGGGATCTGGGTGGAAACATGGTTGATATGGTTGCTTTGGGCCCCGGCCGAGGACATAATCGTCGTATCGGAAATCGGGGAACAATGGTCGCCGCAGACTGCGCCTGCAAGACAGGCGGACATGCTGATTACGCCCAGGACACTGCCTACCGGGAAGATACTAAGCACGATCGGGATTAAGATTCCGAAGGTGCCCCAGGAGGTTCCGGTTGCAAATGCGATCAGGCATGCAATGATAAAGATAATTGCCGGCAGTAAATTATTCAATGACTCCGCAGAAGCCAACGCACTTTGTACAAATGTCGGGGAATCCAACAGGCTTGTAACGTTCTTTAAGGAGGTTGCAAGGGTTAGGATCAAAATCGCCGGTACCATCGCGTTAAATCCTTTTGGAATACATTCCATCGCTTCCTGGAAGGTAACCAGCCTTCTTGCAACAAAGTAGATAACGATAATTACCAGTGCAATGATGGCGCCCCAGGGAAGGCCCACCGTTGCATCCGTGTTGGAGAACGCATCAATAAAACCGATGGAGGCGTCATATTCCTCACCCATTCCCCGTCCTACATAAATCAGGGAACAGATACAGAGTACTATCAGGACGATAACCGGAATCAGAAGGTCATATACCCTGCCCCTGCTGGTAGAGGGCGCTTCCTCTTCGTCGGATTCCACATGTCCTCCGGTGGTAAACAAATCCCCTTTTTCCGCATTCTTTTCATGCAGCTTCATCGGGCCGTAATCAAATTTCATAAGCACAAGGCCAATGACAAATACAAAGGTCAGCAAAGAATAAAAGTTATACGGAATCGCCTGGACAAACAATGCAAGCCCGCTCTCTCCTTCCGGTGCATAGGAAGAAACTGCCGCAGCCCAGGAAGAAATGGGAGCGATCATACAGATCGGGGCTGCCGTCGCATCAATCAGGTAAGCAAGCTTTGCCCTGGAAATCTTTGCTTTATCCGTTACCGGACGCATCACCGCTCCAACTGTCAGGCAGTTGAAATAATCGTCAATAAAAATCAATACGCCTAAGGCGAACGTCGCAAGAGACGCGCCCACCTTGGTCCGGATATGGCTGGCCGCCCATTCTCCGAAAGCCTTGGAGCCGCCTGCCTTATTCAGCAATGCAACAATTACTCCAAGCAGCACCAGGAATGCAAAAATTCCGGCATTTCCGGCTACCGCGGGAATAATCCCCTCGTTCACAACCGCGTCTACCGTGTGGACCGGATGAAAACCGCTTGACAAAATTCCCCCAATCACAATTCCGATAAACAGGGACGAATAGGCTTCTTTTGTAATCAGGGCAAGCCCGATTGCCACTACCGGCGGGAACAAGGACCACAAAGTTCCCGTAGGATCGGTAATAGAACCCGTAAAGGCACAGATCACAGCAAAAATTATAATAAATGCTATGATCACTATGTTGGAAATAATTTTTTTACTCATAACAAATCCCCTTTCTCTTTTTCTGTTATTTTATAAAAACCCTATTGAAAACTCTGAACAAGTTTATTATAATCCTTAAAAGGCACAAAGTAAATGGTAAATTTTCATAAATTGCCGTATTTTGAAACAATTTTCCTACAACTATTCGGAAACGGAAAAAAGTTTCCTATCCCTGCCCCGGACCATGCCCTTGACCCGCAAAAAAACTACCAAAAATTCCATCATTTTTTCATACAAAAATAACAAATTTCAGAATTTTCGTTATTTTTTCTGTTTCGGCATTTACAAGTCAAAGGTTCATGGGTTATACTCATGATGTTCAGAGTTTTCTCTTTTTTTATATGGAGGATTTTTTTTATGGAGTGGAACGCAGGTATATGGTCAATTATACCACCAATTGTTGCCATTATTCTGGCACTCATTACCAAGGAAGTTGTGTTCTCACTGATCCTTGGTATCCTGTCCGGCACGGTTATTTATTCATTGATGCAGGGGCTGGGATTTATAGGGTTCTTTGATACTCTGGTAACTCTGATGTGCGAAAAGCTTGGAGCCAACTCCAGCCTGATCCTGTTTTTGGCTATGCTGGGTATACTGGTTGCACTGGTCACCCGGGCAGGCGGCTCAAGAGCTTACGGGGAATGGGCAGCCCGTCATCTGAAAGGGACTGCCTCGGCGCGTCTGGCTACTTCCGCGCTGGGTGTTTTGATTTTCATTGATGACTATTTCAACTGCCTGACAGTCGGAACCGTTATGAAGCCGGTAACCGATAAGTTCAAGATTTCCCGGGAACGGCTGGCATACAGCGTCGACGCGACTGCAGCGCCTGTTTGTATTATTGCTCCCATTTCTTCCTGGGCAGCAGCCGTTATTTCTTATTATCCGGAAAGCGCCGGAAACGGTATGACCGCTTTCTTAAGTTCCGTTCCCATGAACCTGTATGCGGTTTTAACCCTGTTTATGGTATTCTGGATGGCAGTACGCAAGAACGGCGAATACGGCCCAATGGCGAAGGCAGAGCGCAGAGCCCGCACAACCGGTAATCTCGGTGCAGTTGACAGCCGGGAAGCAGAAGAAACCTTCGACAAAGTGACAAAGAAGAATTCCAACGGACGGGTATCCGATTTGATCATCCCCATCCTTGTTCTGATTGTCCTTTCCGTATTGTCCATGATTTACGTGGGCGGTTATTGGGATGGTTCCGGCATGACCTTATTTGATGCTTTCGGCAATACCGACGCCGGCTATGCATTGGCTTTGGCTGCTTTCTGTACCTTGATCATCACTTTTATTTATTACTCCGTTCGGAGAATTTTGAACTTCAAAGAATTCTTCGGCTGCATCAACGAAGGGGTACAGGCGATGGTTCCTGCCTGTGTTATCCTGACTCTGGCATGGTCAATCAGCGGTATCTGCCGTGACTATTTGAATACCGGCGGTTTCGTGGCAAATGTTGTTCAGAGTTCCAACATGCCTCTGCAGCTTTTGGCTCCCATTATTTTCCTGATCTCCTGCTTACTGGCTTTTGCAACCGGTACTGCCTGGGGAACCTTTGGGATCCTGATTCCGATCGTTACTTCTATTACGGAAATTGCTGCTCCGGAATTAACCATTATCTGCCTGTCTGCAACTCTGGCAGGTTCCGTATTCGGCGATCACTGTTCTCCGATTTCCGATACCACGATTTTGGCTTCCACAGGTACGGGCTGTAACCATCTGGCCCACGTAGGGACCCAGGCGCCATACGCCGTAACCGTAGCAGTCTGCTGCTTTATCGGGTATATCATTGCCGGATTCACAGCGAAGCTGGGATTTGCCGTTTGTACCATGATTTCCCTGCCGATCGCTCTGGTCTGCCTGATTGGCGCATTGATTATCCTGCCCAAGGTTTGGCAGCCGGCAGACGATTAAGGACAGTCCCTTTCGGGAATTTAAGCGTTCAGATCCTACTTGATTCAATTTAAGAGAAAAAAACCGCCGCACCGGGTATTCCTTCCGGTGCGGCGGTTTTTTCTGATCCATCCGTGCTTTTCTTTTGAAATTTCCTTAAAAATCCTCCTCAATTAAGGCCATCAGCTCCGGCTCCAATCCCAAAAGCCCGCAGATGTGAATGGCATCCCGGGGGCATTCTTCTTTTCCATGAACCTGATAAATCCCGTAATTCATATGCTTTGCAATAATATCAATGCCCTTCCGGGTTTCGGCAGAATGGATCTCCGCTTCCAGCTCACGTAAATCCACGTTTTTCAGCCCGGCTACCTGGTAATGGAAATCCGCGTATTCCGCCACATGGTCATAATGAGTGGCCAAAATCGCCATGGCCTGCTTCTGTCCCAGATACTTCACGGCAGCCCGGACAATGGCTGCCCCTTCATCCGGGTTGGTACCCCGGGCCAGCTCGTCAAAAATCAACAGGCTGAAGCCTTGCTTCTGGGCTTCCAGGGCCTGCTGCAGCCGTATCATTTCCCCGCCGAAGCTGGACAGGCCGTTCTGCATGGACTGATATTCCTCCGCAACCATGCAGATATTGTCAAACAGGGGCAGCTTTGCTTCTTTGGCATAGACGAAAAAGCCGCTTTGAGCCAGTACCGCATTCAAGGCAATGGTACGCAGCGCCACGCTTTTCCCTCCCATATTCGCCCCGGTAATTACCGCCGCTCCGGGCTTCATTTCAAAGGAAATGGGCGTAAATTCTTTTCCTTTCGCCGTCAGCCGTCCCCGGATGGCCGGATGGACCATTTCCTTAAGCTTCAGCTCCCGTTCCGTCAGCACCGGACGGATGCCTTCATAGTGCAAGGCCAGCTTCGCTTTCTGCAAAAGAAAGTCCAGCCTGCCCACGGTTTCACAGTTTTTCCAAATGGCCGGAAGCCAGGGCCGCAGCTGCGTCGTAATCTCTTCCCGGATCCGCTGCTGGATCTCTTCTTCCTGATCCACCTGCTCCTGCCGCTTATGCAAAAGCGCATCCTTCGCATCCGGCGCGTGCTCCTGGCGCAGCACCACTTCCAAATGACGTTTCCGCTCCCGTACGGCCTTCAGGTCTTCGGCGTATTCGTCCGCAATATAAAATCCCGGCAGACGGCGTTTCTGAGGATCCAGAATGTCCAGGGCCTTTGACGTATCCAAAAGGGTGATTCCGGGAAGCTCCGCCGCCTGTGCATTTTGAGCCGCAGAATCTTTTCCTGCCGCTTCAGACGATTCCGCCTTTCCGCCGGGCCCTGCATTCCAGAATCGGCATAATTTTTCCGACTGAAGCAAAAAATGCTTCAATTCAAACAATTCCAGATCCGTCAGTACCAGTTCCGCGCCCCGTTTCAGGGAACCCCGCACTTCCTTCATCTGCATCAGCACCAGTTCCAGGCCATTCCAAAACGCCCGTTCTTTTTCATACTGCTTCGTCAGCCGTTCCAGACGATCCAGCTCCGCTTCCAGCTCTTCCTTCTGCTCCCGTCCGTAGGGAGCGGCATTTTTTATCAGCTCCTGACCGTAAATGCAGTTGGGCTGCATTTCTTCCAGTAAAAATTGAAACCCCAGGGACTGCTTTTCTTCAAAAGTCAATGTAATCATTTTATTTCCTCCCAATATCCATATGACGGATCCCGTTCCCGGCCCGCCTACACCACATCCAATACCGGCAACGTCAGGGCCTGCTTCATTTTCTCCAAAAATTCCCCTTTATCAAAATGATTCCCATAGGCGGAAAAGGGATTCACCGTCACCGCCAACAGGGCAATTTCCTCCAATACGGTGATTGTTGCCCCTTTCCGCAGAAGCTTTTCATAAGTATCCTCCTTCAGCAGAAGCTTGCTGCTGTCTTCCACCACGAAGGTCAGCCCCTTGCAGGAAACATTGGAAAACAGCAGGGGCTTTAGCATGGCATCAATCAGGGCCCCTTCCAGCCAGACGATGGGATACTCCTTCTGTTCCGGTTCCCTTAAGGCGTCAATCAGCTTCTGCCCCGGCTTTGGCTCCCTGGAATTCCCGGTTTCCTCTAAAAACAGCAGCTTCGTTTCCGGCTGCCGTTCTTCCCGCCATTCCCCGATCCTTGCGGCTGCTTTTGGGGAAATGCTACGTTTCAGCTCCAAAAGCCGGCTGATATAGGCCGTATCGGCAATTACGGTATCCATGCTCCGGTGGTAGGAGGCCCCGGTGCAGAGAATCACCGCATCTGCCACCTGCCTGGTACAAAGGGATTTCCGGCTGATGGCGCCGTCAATCAGCACCTTTTCCACCCCTTGTCCCTGAAACCACTTTGACACCTGTGACAGCTGCCGGTTCATGGAGGGGCCGGCCAAATCAATGAAGCCGTCGCTTTTGGCCCGCAGCGTTACCACCTGGCCCAAGGGCGTGTGAATGCCCGTCAAGTCCAGGATTTCCCCCGTTACATCGCAGTTTTGCAAAAGTCCCGCCGCCGTGGCAAACAAGGTACCCTCCCGGATATAAATCCGGGGCTTCTTCGTTCCGGTCGCCACATCCACCGTTTCCCCGTCCCGGCCAATCGAAGTAAGCCCCAGGGAAACCCGGCCTTCCCCCAATTCCTCCAGCAGGCGGTTCAGCACCGTGGTCTTTCCGGCGTTTTTGCACATTCCGGCCAGGGAGATCACCCGATATCCTTCCAGCAGCTTCCGCAGACAGTTGTTCTCATTTTTCATAAAGCAATTCTCCTTTCAGGGAAATGACTGCCGAACCTCCGATCCGCACCAGGGGCTGTCCCTCCGGCGACAGCTCCAGCCTGCTTTGGATGTAAGAAGATTGTCCCATGGCCTCCCCCTGGAGGAATACATGTTCCTGTCCCGGTGTCAGGATGCCGTACCGGTAAAGGTAAAAGGTCAAAGCCCCGTTGGAGGTTCCGGTGGCCGGTTCCTCCGGAATTTCATACAGCGGCGCGAAATTCCGGCACTCCGCCGTAATCCCCTGCACGTCCGATATGCAGAACATATGTACGCCTACCACCTGATGCTTTTTCGACAGCCCGGCCACCCGGCTTTCCTGCTGCCGTGCCTCCTGCAGCTGCTCCTTCCCGGCCACCGGAAGCAGGATATCCGCCAACCCGGTACTGACAATTTTCGGCCGGAGCAGGACTTCGTCCGCCTGTGCTGATCCGGTATTTGTTTCCTCTTGATCCGGCTTTCGTCCTCCGGCCCTCAACACCCCGTCCACCGGATTCAGGCCAAACGCCTCATAGACTTCCGCCGCGTCCTCCTTTGACAGGACTGCAAGCTCTTTTGGCCTTGCCATATCCATCCAGACCCCTTCCGGCCGTACCTCAATGGAAAGGTCCGAGGCCCTGGTCTGCAGCCGGAACACTCCCGGGGAAATGAATCCCTCCTTTTGCAGCACCGTAAAAGCGCCGATCGTGGCATGTCCGCATAAATCCACCTCCTCGGCCGGAGTAAAGTAGCGAATCTGAAAAGCATCCCCAGACAGCCGTTTTACAAAAGCCGTCTCGGAATGCTTCAATTCCCCCGCTATTTTGCGCATCTGAAACTGAGACGGAAAATCCTGGCCTTCCCTTAAAACCACGACCCCCGCCTGGTTCCCTCCATAAAGCGCTTCTGCGAATGCATCTGCAATATAAACCCGCCAACCATTTTCTGGCATTTCCCTTCTCCTTTCTCTTCTGATCTCTTCTGATCTTTTCTATTTTCTCCGCCAAACTTCCGGGATTCATCAAATTCTTTGAAATTCGTTAAAATTTCCGGAATTCGTTAAAATCGTTTATCAGCTCTTTCAGGCAGCGGATCTGATTGTCAAACACTCCCGCCTGGTAGAGATTGATCAGGATCATCCCCACCGGGACCGCCACAATCATGCCTATGACGCCGGAAAACTTATAGCCCACAAACATGAAAAACAAGGTCGCCAGGGGATTCATCCCAATCGTGTCCCCTACAATCTTAGGCTGGATCACCTGACGCACCAGCTGTGTAACCCCATATAACACAATCAGTCCAATGGCCATCCGGTAATCCCCTGACAAAATTTTCACAATTGCCCAGGGGCCCAGCACCGTCCCGGTCCCGAAAAAAGGCAGCATGTCCAAAAAGGCAATCAGGAAAGCCACCAGCAGCACATAATCCACTTTCATAATCAGCAGTCCCACCACCAGGATCACGTAGACCACGACCATAATTTTCAGCTGCGCTTTAAAATAGCCGCCGATCACATGCTTTAAATCCCCGATTACCCGCTGTACGCCCTTCCGGATTCCGGAGGGCATATGCTCCGCCAGAACCACCATCATTTTATCCCGTTCGGCCGTAAAGAAGTAAGCGGAGAGGATACACATGATAATCGCAATCAGCGTACCGGGTACGTTCTTTGCAAAGTTTCCCGCTGCCGTGAAGGTGGGGACACTGACTGCCTGGACAAAGTTGCCGATGTATTCGGTAAAATCCGAAGTAACATTTGAAATATTTGCCTGGATACCGGAGGGAAGCTTTTGGAAAATTCCCTGGAGGTTTTCCCCGATCACCTGAAATTCCATGGCCAGATTTTCATAAATCTCGGGCAGGTGATTGATCAGGTTGATTCCTTCTGCCGTCAGCTTCGCCACAGAAGCATATAGCAGCAGGATTACCGCCGCCAAAACCCCGATAATAATAATCATGGAGCTGTGTTTCCGGACAATCCTCATCCTTTTTTCCAGGAAACGCACCAGGGGATTGGCAATCCAGGATATGAAATACCCGATTACAAAGGGCATAAAAAACACAACCACCTTAGGGCCGATATAGAAAAACACAAAAACCGTAAATACCGCCACCAGCAAATTCGCACATATTTTCAAATATTTCACGGATTTTTTCACACTACCACCTCTTTACCCGAAATCCGTATTTATCAGAAGTCAATCATATAATTAACTCAAAATTTAATTATTTCTATATAAGCGCTTTTCACACTTTCTTAAATCCTGTTTTATTATTTCTTCTCTACCCCGTATTTTTCAGTTAATTCTGAAATCTTGCTTTCATACAATTCCCGCTGTTTTTCCTGAATCAGCTGCTGGTGAATCTGCTCCTGTACCTGGGCAAAGGAGGTTTCGCTCCCTTTTTCCTTCTGCTCCACCAGAATCAAATGGTAGCCAAACTGAGTCTTTACCGGGCCGATTACCTGGTTCAGTTCCCCTTCAAAGGCTGCTTTTTCAAATTCCGGTACCATCTGCCCTCTGGAAAAGAAGCCCAGATCGCCGCCCTGATCCTTCGTGGGGCAGGTGGAATATTCCTTTGCTGCATCCGCAAAGCTTTTGCCCTCCGCAATTTCTGCCGCCGCCTTTTGGGCCAGCTCCTCGGTGTCCACCAGGATATGCCTTGCACTGACCCGCTCGCCCTGCATGAAACGGGCTTTGTTGGCTTCGTAATAAGCCTGTTCCTCTTCCGCTGTCACCTTTGCGGATTCAATCGTCTGAGTCGCTGCCATATGGCTGGCCAGCTCCACTTTCATTTTTTCAATCATGTCCTGATATTCTTTGGTTTCCATGATTTTTTCTTCCTCAGCCATTTTCGCAAACAGATGAAAGGCAATCAATTGCTCCAACACCTGATCCCTGGCCTGGGGATTGGACAGATATACCTGCTGCTCCGGCGGATAATTCCGGATCAGCGTATTCAGCTCCTCTTCCGTAATCTCATGTCCTGCGGCTACCGCCAATACTTTTTCGTCCATGTCCTGTTCCTCTCTTTCTTGTAATGATGCCGTTTCGACTAATGATGCCGTTTCGGCAAATCTGAACCGGTTGGCCGATACGGTAAATCATAAGTATATGGTTCATTATCTATGGTTCGTTATTTCTAACTCCTTCTACTAGATACTCCTTTTTCTTCCGTATAAATAAGTGGCAAAATAAATGATCGCCGCAAGGATTACAATGGTCGGGCCGGTGGCCACATTGGTGTAATAGGAAATGATCAGTCCCAAAACCCCGGAAAACATGGAAAACACCAGTGCAAAAAAATGGTATTCCCGCAGGTTTTCCGACAGATTCCGGGACGCTGCCGCCGGAAGGATCAGCAGCGCATTGATAATCAGAATCCCCACCCACTTAATGGAAAGCATTACAATCAGCGCCACCAATACTGCAAACAGATATTCCAAAAGGGTCACGGGAATATGCTTGCTTTTTGCCAAAGTCCGATGAATGCTCAATGCCTGGAGCCAGTTGCTGCACAGGCACCAAAAAAGAAAAGTCACCGCCAGGAGAATCCCCAGATACAGAAGCTCCGGCAGCGTAATGCTTAAAATATCCCCCACCAAAAGGCCGGAATACTTGCTGAAATTCCCTCCCCGGGAGAGAATCGCCAGTCCCAGGGCAATGCTTAAGGAGGAAAATACCGAAATCACCGTATCGGTATCCCCGTTCCGGCTGCTGATCTTATTCAACAAAACAGCAAATACTACTGCAAATACTATCATAGACAGGTTGGTATCCTCCACGCCCAATACCACGCCCACCGCAATCCCGGTCAGGGCGGAATGTCCCAGCGCGTCGGAAAAAAACGCCATTTTCCGATTCACAATCATGGTCCCCAGAATCCCGAACAGGGGCGTGATCAGCAGGATTCCCAGAAAGGCCAGCTTCATGAAATCAAACTGGAGCCAGGAAAAAAGACCGCTCATTCCCGCTTCCCTCCTCTCCTGCCGCCGGAATCCCTGACGTTTCCGGAATACGTTTTCATGCCGAAAACATCAAGAAACTCCTGGCTCTTATAAACCTCCCGGACGTTTCCCTGCTTTTGCACCCGCCCGTTCAGCAGAATAACCTTATCCGCAAACCTTGCCACATATTCCAAATCATGGGAAATCAGAATGACCGCTAAATCATAGTGCTCCTTCAGATCATAGATCGTCTGGTAAAACAATTCCATGCCGTTTTTATCAATTCCGGAAACCGGCTCGTCCAGCAAAAGAAGATTCGGTTCATCCAATATCGCCATGGACAGCAGCACTCTCTGCAGCTCTCCGCCGGACAGGTTGCAGACCTGCTTGTCAATGAGCCCTTCCGCTGCAAAAATCCGAAGGCCCTCTAAAATCTTCTCCCGCATCCGCCGGGTCTTTTTCAAAAAAACCGGAAAACGTCCCTGGTAACAGGCCAGCATATCGTAGACACTGACCGGCGTATGCTTTTCAATATTAAGGGATTGGGGCACATAGCCGATCCTAAGCCGCTGCAGGCTTCCGTTCTCCCGGTCCTTAAACTCAATCCGGCCGCTGTGGGGAATATCCCCCAGAATCGCCCGGATCAATGTGGACTTTCCGGCGCCGTTTTTTCCGATTACGGCATTCAGAGACCCACAATGTATATGAAGGTTGATGTCTTTCAAAATCTCCTGCTCCCCCACCGTAACCGACAGATGGTTCACTTTGATGCAGTGCAGACCGCAGGGTTCTATTATTTTACGCATATTCACTCCTGTTCCCGGGTTTCCTGAAGGGCTTCCTCCAGAATTTCAAGGTTTTCCTCCATTCCCCGAAGCCAGCTGTCCGCCTCCTTCGGTCCCCGTACCAAGGTGTTCAGATAATAGGCCCTGCAGGTTGTTTCCTTCTCTATGGTATCACCCAAGTCTTTTCCGTACAAGTCCTCTGCCAAAAGAATCCGCACATTTTTGGTCCGGATCTCTTCCAAAAGATCCGCCACTTCTCCTGCGCTGACCTGCCGCTCTTCATCCAGGTTCAATTCCCCGGCCACCGCAAAGCCATAATCCTCCGCAAAAAAGCCAAAGGCTTCATGAAGCAGCGCCACCGGCATCCCCCGGGTCTTTTCCAGCAGGGCGTCGGCCCGTTTGGCAAGGGCCCGGATCTTCTCCCGGTATGCCAAAGCCCGCTCCTGATACTGCTGCTGCCGGGCCGGGTCTGCTTCGGAAAGCCCCTGCTGGATTTCGAACACTTGTTCTTCATAATGAGCGATGCTCATCCACACATGGGCATTTTCCTCATGATCATGGCTGTGGCCGTCCGGTTCTTCTTCCGTTCCGCCGTCCCCGTGATCCTCTTCAAAGATCCCTCTCCCCGCATCCACAATCGTAAGATCCGGGTATTCTTCCGCCACCTCCGTCAGGAATTGTTCCATCCCGCCGCCGTTGATTACAAAAATATCCGCTTCCGACAGAAGGATCATATCCTGGGGCGTCAGCTGATAATCATGCAGGCATCCGGTCTGGGGTTCACTCAAAGACCTTACCGTCACACCCGGACAATCGCCCGCGATGTTCAGGGCCGCAATATACACAGGATAAAAGGAGGTCACAATGAGCAGCTCCTCCTTCTCCTCCTGTCCCTCCCATGCCCCGTAGCCCCGGACAAAGCCAATCCCGGCCAAAGTCATTACAAGCAGCAAAACAGCCACAAATGCATATTTATTCTTCACTGGTTTCCTCCGCCGGCGCTGTTTCCGGCAGGATCAGCTGATCCATCAGCGCCCAGATTTCCTCCCGGCCCTGCTTGGTCAGGGCAGAAAAGGGCAGGATCTGGGTTCCCGGCTTCACATGAAGCCCCTCCCGAATCAGCTTGACCTGCTTTGATACCTGGCTCCGCTTGATCTTGTCCAGCTTTGTGGCAATAATGATGGGTGCATACCCCTGATAGGAAATCCAGTCATACATCTGCTTATCGTTGGCCGAAGGCGCATGGCGGATGTCAATCAGCAAAAACACCGCCCGGAGCTGTTTGGACCGATGCAGGTACTTTTCAATCATCTTGCCCCATTTTTCCTTTTCCTGCTGCGGTACCTTCGCATAGCCATATCCGGGCAGGTCTACCAAATACATAGAATCATTGATATTATAAAAATTTATCGTCTGTGTTTTTCCTGGCTGGGCCGAAGTCCTGGCCAGGGATTTACGGTTCATCAATCCGTTAATCAAGGAGGATTTTCCCACATTGGATTTCCCGGCAAACGCAATCTCCGGTTTGTCGTTCACCGGAAGTACGCTGGTAACGCCGCATACGGTTTCCAAATTCACTGTTTTAATTACCATAGTTCCTCCTAAAAGCCTCTCTTACAACGCCGCTCCATGCAGTAAGAATACTGCCTTTTCTATTTCCCGTTTTCCACAAATGCCGTATTCAGGACTTCTTCCATCTTTTCCACAAAAATGATTTCAATCCCTTTCTTGATTTCTCCGGAAATCTCATTCAAATCCGCTTCGTTCTTCTTCGGAACGCAGACCGTCCGGATACCGGCGTTCTTGGCCGCCAGAATCTTTTCTTTCAAGCCGCCGATGGGCAGTACACGGCCCCGCAGGGTAATTTCTCCGGTCATTGCCACATCTGCCCGGACTTTCCGGCCGGTAATGGCAGACAGCATGGCCGTAGCCATGGTAATTCCGGCCGAAGGTCCGTCCTTGGGAACGGCTCCCTCCGGAATATGGATGTGAATGTCGTTCTTTTTGAAAAATTCCTTGTCAATGCCGTATTCCCGGCTGACGGAACGGATATAGCTGATACCGGTCTGGGCGGATTCCTTCATCACGTCCCCTAACTGCCCGGTCAGCTGGAATTCTCCTTTTCCCGGCATAATATTTACTTCAATCTGAAGGGTATCCCCGCCGACACTGGTCCAGGCCAAGCCCCGGACAATCCCCACTTCATCGCTTTCATTGGCCATATCGTAGTGATACCGCTCTTTTCCCAGATATTTTTCCAGGCTGCTTTCGGTA
>CAJUSQ010000032.1 GCA_910588885.1 uncultured Lachnospiraceae bacterium | reverse complement strand
GGATTTATTTGGAATGGACGGTTATGCCAAAGTTGCCGTTTATTGCAAAAATCCGGAGCAATTACGTGTATTAGAGGAAGAATTGAACAAGCATTTATCCGATAAAGCAGATACTGCGACGTCGGATATCTTGTATCAACAAATGGCCCTGCCGTTGGAACAGATTACCAGAGCCGCAAAGTTTATGCTTATCCTGACACTTACGGCCGGAACAGCCATCATATCTTTGCTGCTTTGTATGTGGATGCGGACAAGGCTTAGGGAAACTGCTATTTTTATTAGTATAGGAAAATCAAAAATCAGTATTTTTTTACAGGTATTTCTGGAATCCTTTTTGGTCTTTGCACCGGCTGTTCTTGGTTCCTGCTGTCTTGGAAGCTTTATGGCCGGTATTTTGCAAGGTTTCCTTACAGATTCCGGAACAACAGACATTTCCTTAGAGGTCTTATTGCAGTTTAAGGATATCGTCATTCTGGCAGGTTTGGGAATCCTGCTTGTATTGGCGGCAGTCATAATTTCCCTGCTTCCAATATTAAGGACAAATCCCATACGCAAACCAATCAAAAGCATACTGCTGTTTTTTGTAGTATTGATTATCAGCCTGTTTTTTTTGTCGGGCATGGCCAGCCGAACCGCAAGCATCGCCACCCAGGATAAAACAAAACAGGCCGTAGGGGCCGGATTTCTGATGGAAGCAAACGAAGAGAACAAGAGGGACCGGGCAGATGAAATTCTTACAAAAAAGACCGATGGGGAAGAAGGAAATTTTGACGGCGTGACTGTTAAAAAAATAGAGACAGAATATGGAACATCGTGGAGTGTATCTTACGACAATTCGTTCCAGACGCTTTTAATCAGCGATATGGAAAAAATTGCCACTGTTTCCGGCATCTCTGAATATAATCTGACAACTGCCGTTACAGCAGTAAATCCTGTGAACTTTTCCAGAATTGAGGATGAGGATGAAGACCAGAGTTCTGATTTACTCTGTGTCAGCTTAATCGGCAATAAGGACATGGCATTGGATGCAAACGTCCTGTCAGGGAATGTAACAATTAAGGACGGACGAATGATAACGGAGGAAGATGTCGACGTATGCGTGATTTCGGAAGAGCTTGCCGAAAAAAACAACCTTTCGGTTGGCAGCAGGATACAATTCAATGACCGCCGGGATGTAGAGAATGCAGATGTCTTTGCGGCAGAGATTGTTGGAATTTACAAGGTTCAGCAGAAAATGACGCCTGTTATGGCCGGAGATACGTTCCGCTCTGAAAATATTATCTTTACAGATTTAGGATTTCCGGAAAAAGCAGAAGGAAGCACATCGGGGCCATTGTATGAAAAAGCATATTTTAAAGTGGCAGACGTGAACCAATACGATGAAATAAAAAAAGAGATACGGAAAGTGAAAATTGGATGGGAACGCTATGATTTCATTGACAACAATGGAAACATTGATAAGATGTCCAAAAATTTTAATGATTTGGAACGTATCAGCCAACTATTAGTCATCCTGGTTGCAGGAGCCAGCCTAATCATCTTATTTTTAGTATTTGTTTTTTGGATGAAAGGGAGGGGGCAGGAAATTGGGATTTTATTAGCCCTTGGTACACCGAAGATAAAAATATTGGGGCAGATATTATTGGAAGCAATCCTGATAGCGACTGCCGCCATATTCCTTTCTTTTACGGCTGCACCTGCCGCTTCTAAGCTTACAGCGTCTTACCTTGTGCAGCAGCAGGTACAACAGGCAGAGGAGCAGTCTGTCTTAGAAGAAGGAAAAGTTGCAAAATCCGTGGAGGATTCAGAGGAAACAGTTACGGGCGTTTCGGTCATCATTACACCGGAACTCATGCTGTACGACTGGTTCGGCGTGGTGTTGCTCGTTGTAATCTCAGTTGGGGCTGCCGGCATTCTGATTGCCCGTAAAAACCCAAAAGATATTTTCAGTGAAATCAGTTAGGAGGAAAAACAATGGTATTAGAAGTCAAAAACGTGAATTATACTTATAAATCTCAGAAAGAAAAAGAAATTTTAAAAAATGTTTCCATGGCATTTGAGGAAAAGAAATTTTACACGATTGTGGGTGCAAGCGGGGCAGGCAAAACAACGTTCCTGTCCCTGCTTGCAGGGTTAGATATGCCTGTAAAAGGAACCATTTTATATGATGGTGAAAATATACAGGCAAAGGGGCTTAATTATCACAGAAAGCATCATGTTTCATTGGTTTTTCAAAATTATAATTTGATTGACTATCTGACAACGGAGGAAAACGTACGGCTTGGCGGGACGAAGCATCCACAGGATTTATTGAAAAAAGTAAATATCCCTTATGAGGCTTGGAACAGAAGCGTCCTGCAGCTATCGGGCGGCCAGCAGCAGCGGGTCGCCATTGCAAGGGCATTGGCAAGCAGCGCAAAAGTATTGCTTGCAGATGAGCCGACCGGAAACCTGGATGAAAACACGGCAGGGGAAATCATAGAATTGCTGAAACGAACGGCACATGACCTTGGAAAGTGTGTCATTGCAGTAACCCACAGCAAGTATCTCGCAGCACAGGCAGATGAGATTATCATGATGAAAGATGGCTCTATCAAATCAGTTGCAGAGCTGTCTATTTGCTATGCGGACCGGAACATCCACTGAACCAATCCTATTTCCAGAATCGTACAGCCCAAAATCAGCAGGTACACTCCGTCATAGCTTCCGGCAAAGGTATACACCGCACCGAACAACGAGGCGCTAACTGCAGTAAAAATCAAAAATACCGCGTAAAATCCGGAATAAACCCTGGTAAACCTTTCCGCCCCGTAAACATGTCGTGTTACCAGCGGAAAAATAACGCCGAATGCCCGTCCTGCCCCCAGCAAAAACGAAAAAATTCCAGTCAGAAGAAGCAGGGAGGAGGGCACAAACAGCAGGCCCAGGCTGGCAGCGGCTACCAGCGGCAGCGTCAAATGCAGCGCTTTTTTCAAGCCAAGCCTTGCGCTGACGATCCCAAACAGCAACTGCGTCAAGGTCGTCCCGGACTGATAAAGAGCCGTCAAAATCCCCACCTGGCCGTCTGTAAAGCCTTTCGCCCAGAACGCGCTGGCAATATGGCCATACATCCCGGACAAGATTGCTCCGGCAGAAAAAAAGAGGAAAAAGCAGCAGAAACGTCCAAAAGCCGGTTTCCCGCTATCGCCGGATCCTTCCCCGGCCCCCGGCCTGCTGCCGTCCGCATGGGGCCGCTGCCTTTTGTCCGGCTCGGGCAGCAGCCCGTATTCTTTCGGAGAATAACGGATGATCCCAAAGGCAATGGGCAGCATCACAACCAGCACTAAAATCCCCACCAGCCGATATGCGCCCCGCCAGCCCAGGTTTCCGATTGCCCAGGTAATCCCGGGGCAGAATACAATCCCTCCTGCCCCGCCTACGGCAGTTGCAATACTGACATAACGTTCCGGGCGGTCAAACCACTGATTCAGCACAATCGGCACGATTGCATAAAGGGCAAAGCCTGCTGCAAAGCCCATCAGGGCCGATCCTGCCAAAATCAACGGCAGGCTCTGGGCGGAGGAAATCAGAAATGCTGCCCCCGCCAGAAACAGAACATTCAAACTAAGAAACCACTTCAAATTCACCTTCGGCAATACCCTCCCTGCAGCTGCCGTCGTCACCATACCCGTCAAAATCCGAATGGTGGAGCTAAGGGAAACCTGTACAAAAGGAAGGTTCAAATCCTGGCTGATCGGGGTCAGAAACATGCCAAGGCCGTTATAAATCAGGCCAAAGGCTACGAAATAGTATACGCACAGTCCAATGAATACCTGCATTGCCTTCGTTTGTAAATTCTTCATAGCTCTATCGGAATCATATCTTCCAGCTTATCTTCTATCCCGTGATTTTCCGCATAAAGCTGCGGCAGCATAGCCGCCAGCCTGGTATACTCCTTGGGGGAATGCTGCGCCAGCCCCGCTACCCGTCTCAAATCCAATTCAAAATCCGTCCGAACCGCCTTTTTATCCACAATCATATATCCCAGCCAGAATCTGGTTCGCAGTTCAATCCCGTCTTCCGTTTCACGGCCGAAATGTACGAAGGTCGTTCTGGGAATATCCCAGTCCGGCGGGCCGGAATGTGCACAAATTGCCGTAACTTTCCGGCTTTCAAACTCCTTCCTGTCAAATCCGAAGGACTCCGGAGAACGAAAGGAAATCCGCAGCGGAAGCGTCCCTTCTCCTACATTTTCCAGTACGAAATCGGACGTGTTCCAATTTTTTTCCCTATCATTCAAAGACGAATCCAGCCGCTGTTTCAAATGCCTCCTGCTCACATGCGCCTCATAATGGTCATTGGGATCCCATATTTTGTACCGCAGCGATTCCATGCCATGCCATGCAAACCACCACTCCAGCATCTCCAGGGTTACGCCGGGCATTTTCACATAGCTGGCCACATAACCGCTTCCGTCTGGCATCACACAGTAACCGGTCTCCCGCTCCAAATATCCCGGCTTCAATAAATCGTTCCGCTGCTGAATCGGAAGCGCCAGGGCCGGATCCATCGGCTCCTTCATAAGCGCCAGGGTCTCCGCTGCAACCTCCGGATAAGGCATATCAAAAAATTTCGCATATGATTTCTTTTTTTCCTGTTCGGTCAATTCTCTTCTCACTACTTTTCCCCTCCTTTTTCAAAAGGCTTAATCAGCCCGATCAGTACCGCGGCCACCGCACATATGAAAATCAGTCCAATATAAGCTCCGGTCAGTCCGCCCGTCAATTTTACGCTCTGGGCCACGTAAATATAGGCACAGGCACAAATCCCCTTTGTAATGGCGGAGATCAGCCGGTTTGCCGCTGCAAAATCCTTTCTTCCGAAAATCGTTCCGGTCATAGAGGGAATCAGATTGCAGATACCGCCTACCGATACCCCCACCATTCCAACTGCGGCAAATGCCACTGCCGGACTATTCATTAAAATTAACAAAACCAGGGTAAACGCATACCAGCCGCAATAGAGCAGAGACGCCTTTTTCGTCCCTATCTTTTGGTCTATCCAGCCCCACAGCCAGGAACCGACGATTCCAAAGGCCCCCATCACCGAAAGCATTCCCACTGCGCTCGTCCGCTCGTAGCCAATCTCCAAAAGCCTGGACACCAGCTGGCTGACGATCGCCACCGTTACCATCCACATTAAGCCCAATCCTACCCCGATCAGCCATGTACGCTTTTCTTTTACAAGGGCTTGAATTGTCCAGGGGCTTTTGTACTGCTGCATTTCAAGCTGGCTTCTACGGATCTCTTCCGCGTTCATCGGATCGTTATCCGGTGCACAACCTACTTCTTCCGGCGTGGGACGGCACCATACAATACAAACCAGCCCATAAGCCAAAATAAACAGTGCAATACCGCTAAACATGCCGCCTACCCCAAATCGAAGCATCAGCTGGTTCGTCACCGCCGGCCAAATCAGGCTGCACAGCGGAAAACCTATCGTGGACCATCCCAATGCAAGCGCCTTCCGCCGGGGAAACCAGTTGGTCTGAATCACATTCGGGCTTACCAGGCCAAATCCTGCAGTCATACAGCTAACTACCATCACACAAACGGCATAGACGGCAAAATGCTGCGTATGACCATAGAAATACATTGCTGCGGCGGTTACCAGCAGTGTCCCGATATGGATCCACTTTGTCCTTGCCACCTTCTCTACAATCACAGTTCCGAATACAAACGCCAGAATTACACCGATCCATCCCCCGTAAGTCGAAAAGGAAAGCATCGCCGCCCGGTCCCATCCTCTTAATTCCGTCAAAGCTCCTACGTAAATATTCAATCCATCCGTACTTACGCCCCCGCTAATCAGGTATCCGATCAGGCACATAAAAATGGTACTCCAACCCCATTTTCCAAAATTATTACTCATGTCCTTTTTATTGCTCATTGTGAACCCTCCTGTTTTGCTGTTATCGTTGACACCTGCGGTGTCCCCCATAACCTTCAGTTTCAAACGACGGCGCCTCGTTTTGTGCCCTAAATTTATCAGATTTCTTCCGGTGCGTCAATGGATTTGCCTATACCCATCATTCATAGCCCCGGTAACTATTTTTCATACTCCTTTTTCCATTGCACCCACAAGCCATGGCATGATATAATAAGAGCACTTCGCAAACACAGGAAAACCACGGTATATCCCCAAAACCGACACGGAACAACCACATGGGGAATTTTAAAACCACTCGGCAGGGAGGGCTGCATCTTGGATATCCAACAATTAATTTATTTTACAACCGTTGCTAAAACCGGTAATTACAGTGCCGCTTCCCGGCAGCTCTATATCAGCCAGCCGGCCTTGAGCAAATCCATCAAAAAGCTGGAATATGAACTGGATACCCATTTGTTTTTCCAGGTTGACAAAAAGACGGAATTGACGGATACCGGAAAAATCCTGTTTGAAAAGGCCGTCCCTTTTCTGGATGAATATTATTCGATTCTTGATACGATGCGGGAGGTTGCCATGCAGAAAAAAGGATACCTCCGCCTGGGAATTCCCTATGGGCTTGGACGTATCCTCTTTGATGAATTGATCTCTGATTTTTCCGTCGAGTATCCGGATATTGTAATTGACCTGTGCGGCCACGGTTCCCAGCATATACAGGAACTTGTCCTGGAAGGGAAAATTGAAATCGGGGCCTGCATCCAGCCGCCTCAAATCCCGGACGCCCTCGAGACCCTTCCGCTGATGCATGACCGTTTCTTTCTGCTGGTACATCAAAGCCACCCTCTTTCTGCCAGGAGCAGTGTTTCCTATTCCGATTTGAAGCACGAATCTTTCTATATGCTGAACAATGACTATACCATGACAATGGTAACAAAGGAGAACTGCGCCAGGGCCGGATTCACTCCTTCCATCCGGCTGATTGTAAACCGCAGCGATATCATGGCCGATCTGGTTTCAAAAGGCCAGGGAATTGCTGTTATCGCAGGAGGCCGCTGGCGTTATGAGAATTATCCGAATTTGAAAATCCTGGATCTTATGGACGGGGAAAACGATTTTGACATTACAATAATCACAAAGAAGGGCGCTTATCTTCCCTATGCCGCCAAATACTTTATTGACTTCTGCAAAACACGGCTTCTGCCCTATTCCGAAGCACAAATATAACGCGGAGTTTAGGACATTTGTTCTATTCTCCGCGTTTTCCGTCCGAAACTCCCGAAACGGCCTGTTTTCAACAGGGGTGCTTCAGCAGTTCCAGGATTTTTTTCTTATACTCTAAAAATTCCCCGGTCAATGCATAATCCGAAGTCCGGGTTTTGGGGGCATTCACCGAAAGCTCCGCCCTAATCCGGCCCGGCTTTCCGGCCATAATATAAATCCGGTCCGAAAGCAGAATGGCTTCGTCAATATCATGGGTAATGAAAATCGTAGACAGCCGGATCCGCTCCATCACTTTCCGGTACCAGCTGTGCATTTCGCTTTTGGTAATGGCATCCAGCGCGCTGAAGGGCTCGTCCAGCAATGCCACCTCCTTGGCAAACAGGTAGGTGCGCAGCAGGGCCGCCCGCTGCCGCATTCCCCCGGAAAGCTGGGCCGGATATTGGCTGCCGCAGCCTTTTAAGCCAAATTCTTCCAGCAGCCCCTCCGCTTCCGCACGGGCCTCCTTTTTGGAGGCGCCCTTTAACTTTTTCGGCATTGCAATATTATCCAGAATCGTAAAATACGGAAGCAGCATATCCTTTTGCAGCATATAGCTGATATGGCCTGCCTGTCCGGTAATCTCCTCCTCTTTCAGCCAGATATGCCCCTCTGTGGGATTCACCAGCCCGGACAGGACATGGAACAGCGTGGTTTTCCCTACACCGCTGACACCCAGCAGGCTGACGATCTCTTCCTGTTTGAGATACAGGCTGACATCTTCTATCACATACTCCGTTTCATAGCGGTGAGACAAATGTTCCGCCCTTAAAATCATCTGCTGTTCCCTCCTTGTCCTTTCTTCCATGATTCCTCCGGATATCCGGCGGTTCCATACGGATCCTTTCTCTCATGATCCCTTTAGATATTCATTGGAATATCCGGTTCCCGCCGGGATTTCCTGTTCGATCACGCCGTTTTCATACAGCCACCGGTAAAATCCGTCCCAACGCTCCCCGTCTATCCACCCCCAGTATTCTGCATCTGCCTGGTACTGGTCCGCCAGCCATTTCTGGCTTTCCAAAACAATCTCTTTCTCCAGCTCCGGAGCCGCTTCACAGAGAATCTCCGCCGCTTCCCCGGGATGCTCCATGGCAAATTCATATCCTTTTTTTACGGCCTGTAAAAAAGCTTTGGCCTCCTTTGGGTGTTCTTTGAGATAAGCGTCATTCCCAATTATCACAGGGCTGTAATAGTCCAACGCCGCATCCAGATCTGCAAAATTAATATAATTGGTCTCAAGCCCCTGCAGCTTGGCTGCAACGCCGTCCCAGGCATAATAGATCCAAACCAGGTCAACATTGGTCTGCAGCGCGCTGACCACATCTGCAACGGTACTGGGAATCAGCTCCAGCTTGGAAAAATCCCCGCCGTCCTGTTCCATTACGTATTTCACAATGGCTTTTTCCGTTTCCAGATCCCAGGTGGCATAGGTATATCCTTCCATGTTCTTCGGCGTATCAATGCCTTTTTCTTTTAAAGAAATCAAGCCCGACGTATTATGCTGGATCAAAGCCGCCACTGCCGTTACCGGCAATTTTTCCTCCGATGCAAATGCGGGAGCCAGGGAATCCTGAAAATCCACGCCAAACTGCGCACCGCCTCCGGCTACCAGCATGGCAGCGCCGTCTTCCGGCGGCTGGATCACCTGAACCTGCAGTCCTGCTTCTTCAAAATAGCCCTTCGCCTGGGCCACGTACACTCCGGTATGGTTTGTATTTGGCGTCCAGTCCAAAACAAAAGTTATCTCTTCGAACCCATGTTCTCCTCCGGATATTCCTTCCTTGGCCGAACCGTTTTCCGCCGGACGATCTTTCCCGCCGCAGCCGAAAAGCCCCAGGGCCAGTACTGCCGCACACACTGCTGCCATCCACTTTTTTCTCACGTTTTCTCCTCCTTCAGCCGCTCCCATGGCATGACGGCTCTCTGCAGCAAATCCACCAGCTTCATCAAAATAAGGCTGATTATGGAAATCAGGAAAATTACCGCAAACATTTTGTCAAAGGCATAGGATTTTTTCACCCGCACCATGTAGACCCCTAAACCGTAATACCCGCCCAGCCACTCTGCAATCACGGCTCCCACAATGGAATAAGCCGCCGATACCCGAAGCCCGGCAAAAAAATGGCTCAAACTGCCGGGAAGCTTCATATACCGGAAAATCTGGAATTTAGACGCTCCCATGGCCCGAAACAGATCCATTGCATCCTTGTCCGCAGACCGGAACCCGTCCAGAAGCCCTACCGTAATCGGAAAAAAGGTGGTGATTACAATCAACGTAATCTTCGGCAGCATCTCATATCCCATCCACAGCACCAAAAGGGGAGCAATTGCAATGGTGGGGACCGTCTGGGTCAGCACGATCAGAGGATACATCCCCTGATATACCTTGGGAAAGCGGTCCATTAAAACCGCCGCCCCAAAGGCGAACAGGATTCCCCAGAGCAGGCCCAAAAACGCTTCCGTCAAGGTTACTTTTGCATGCTCCATCAGAAGCGTGACATCCTCCCCAAAGGCAAGCACCACATCCACCGGAGAAGGCAGCATAAATTCCGGTACCAGCCCGGCCGCGGAAACCAGCTGCCACAGCAAAAGCAGGACAAGGATTACGGCAAACGGGATACTCCTATTGGTGATGTTTTGTAATCTTCTTTTCAATGGTCAATACGTCTCCTTCAGGCCGGTATACCACCTTAATGTAGGATGCCACATAAGGGGCGCCTGCTTTTACCGCTATGTGCTGGCACTCTTTTACAATGTCCATCAGCTGGTCATATTCCCCTTCTATGGTGGTTTCAAAAGGCCCCACCGAGCAGTTCAGTCCGGTACTTTTGATGTAGGCAATCACCTCGTCCACAATCCGGATCAATTCCTCCTCATTTGCCGCCTCTGGCAATACTTGAATCGCTACACTTGCATTCATGTTTTTCTCCTTTCTCGTCTTTCTCGTTTCGCGGCTGCTTCGCCCGCTGCCCGCGGAAATAAAAAAACCTGCGCAGACTCCGCGCAGGATATGATTATGTTCGCTATAAAATTATCCCAAGTAAACATAATCTCCCTACGCCGGCATTACCCGGATCAGGTAATAAGGGACTAAACTCGAAGTTTTTCTCAGGCTTGCGCCGCCCCTGATTCTTTTTTACTTTAACTTACTTTCCCGGACTTGTCAAGTATGAATCAGAAAAAGAGCACTGCATCGTAACAGCGCTCTTTTAAAAATAAGAATTCTCCATTCAATTGCTGCGGGTTCTTACATTACCGCATATTTTTGCATTACATTCTCGAAGGCTACATTGCTGCCCCAATATTTTACAGTCAGCTCCTTGGCCAAGCCCAATGCCAAAACTCCTAAAAACGATTTTGCATCAATCATGACTTTCTGGTGTTGAACGTCTATTTCAAAATCACATGTCTCTGCAGCTTTTACAAATTCCTGGACGTCCTCGGTAGCCATAAGTCTAATCTTTCTTTCCTTCATAATAACCATATCCTTTCTTATCTACCAATTAATTCCTAGTTGCTGAGGTGATTATGACATGTTTTTTACCCTCTGTCAACCGGCTTTGGGAGATTTTGGAGCTATGAACAAATTCTTGACGAGAGGACTGGAAACTTCTATAATGATATCGTGATTTTAACAAAAAATTCTATTCATTTAAAGGAGTGTTTCGTATGAAATTACTATATCTGGAATGTAACATGGGTGCAGCCGGCGATATGCTCATGGGCGCACTTTATGAACTTTTATCGGAAAAACAGCAGCAGGACTTCCTGTCCCAGATGAACCGCCTGGGTATTCCCGGCGTCACATTATCCGCCCTCCGTCAGCAGAAATGCGGCATCTACGGAACCCACATGCAGGTTTCCGTCCACGGAACAGAAGAAGGAAGCGGCCATACCCATGCACACAGGCATGGGCACACGCAGGAGCATTCTCATGCTCATGCACACGCCCAGGAGCAGCCGCACAATCACTCGCAGGAACACACACATGGGCATTCTCATGTACACACACAGGAACACTCACATACCCACACTCACTCCCACAGCAGCTATTCGGATCTGCTTCACCAAATCTCCCATCTTCCCCTGACCGAGGAAATTAAGGCTCACGCCGCTGCCATCTACCGTCTCATCGGGGAAGCGGAAGCCAAGGCCCACCAAACCACCTTAGAGCAGATCCATTTCCATGAAGTCGGCACTCTGGACGCTTTGGCAGACGTAATCGGCTGCTGCCTGCTCATAGAACTGCTGCATCCGGACAAGATCCTGGCCTCCCCCGTCCATGTGGGAAGCGGCTCCGTACACTGTGCCCATGGAATCCTTCCGGTACCGGCTCCTGCGACCGCAGAAATTTTAAAAGAGGTTCCCATTTACGGCGGTGCCTTGAAAGGAGAGCTCTGCACCCCCACCGGGGCTGCCCTTCTAAAGCACTTTGTGCAGGAATTCTGTGACCTGCCGCCCCTGATCATCCAAAAAACCGGATACGGCATGGGTACCAAGGACTTTCCGCAGGCCAACTGCGTCCGCGCCTTCCTGGGAACGGATCATACGCAAAACGCGGACTGCATTCTCGCCCTTTCCTGCAATTTGGACGATATCACCGGGGAAGCCCTGGCCTTTGCCGTGGAAGAGCTGATGAGCCACGGCGCGCTGGATGTATACACCACCCCTGTCTTTATGAAAAAAGGGCGCCCCGGACAGCTTTTCACCTGCCTGTGCCGCCCCTCCGAGGAAACAACGATGACGGACTTGATTTTCCGGCACACCACCACCCGTGGAATCCGGGTACAGCAATACCGCCGCCATGTCCTTTCCTCCAGCTTCCGGAAGCAGGATACCCCCTATGGCAGCATCACACTGAAGCAGAGTGAAGGCCACCAGGTCTGCCGTGTGAAACCGGAATATGAAGATCTCGCCCGCATCGCAAGGGAACAGGGACTTAGCCTTTCCGATCTCTGCGAAATGCTTTCCGGGTACCCGAAAATGCCTTAAAGAGTTCAAATAAAATCACGCGAAAAGCCGGTCTTCTCAAAAACCGGCTTTTCCAACGCCTGTTACCCCAGCCAAAACGGGCCTCCCGGATCTTCTTTGGAAACGATTATCTCCTTTTCCTTTTCAGCCGTTCTATTAACAGTGATGCAAAAACCAATAGGATTCCCGTTGTAAGCAGCCATAGTTTCGGCTGAAAATCCAGGGTCCGCATCGAAAACAAATAGTAATTCCCTAATTTTCTTCCTGCTCCGTAATTGAGCATATAATACACCAAAGGAATCATATATGCGATAACCGTGTGATTGGCAAGTGCGGCGGCAAGCATTCCCAAGGAGCCTAAAAACACGGCATTTGCCATGGTTCCCACAAGTAAAAGAAGCGGCACATCGCTTTTTTGTATTCTCATAAAAATACCAAACAGCGCAATGAGCGCCATCAGGGATACAAATAAATACACCGCCCGGATCAAATAAATGAGATCCGCGCTCACATGCTTCGGAAGTACCACATCCGCTATTTCCGGATTCTGCTCCGGCTGGAAAATTGGTGTCAGCAGCACAATCCCGATAAGGGAAACAAACATTTCCAGAGGGACTGCCGCTGCCGTCTCATCTAAATTCGATATTCCGAATATGACCGGCGTAATTATAAGGATGGCAGCAGATACTATGACGGAAAAAAAGGAATGATGTCTGAAATTAATCCCGGCGATTTTTAATACCGGCAAATATTCTTTTGATTTCATGATTTCCATTGATTTTACCCTTTCTTTTTGCTTCAAAAGCAACGGCTGCTGCAGCCACAAGCAATATGGAGAACGCCGTAAACAGCAGCCGGTTGCACACCAAATTTGAGAAATTGTCTATAAAATCCTGCGTCCGGAAATAAGAACTCGAATCCGCATTATGTCTCGGCGCCAATCTCATCAGGGAATAGGCTGCGGAAACGGATCTCATTCCTACATTCAAATCTATAAACCACCAGATTCCCTGTACCGCAATTGCGATCGGGGTGTTCGTTAATTCCGTAAAAAACATACCCACGGCAATCGACATCATTGCGGTCGGCATAATCCATCCAAAATCATATTTCAGCGGTGCAAAATAGTCCAGTTCCATCCCTTGATACATCCCCCAGACCGCCGCATTCGAAACGTACGACAGGATCACAGCCGGAATCATAACCGCAGTTAAAACCGCCAAATAACGCATACCGACGATTCGGATGCCCGGCGCCTTTCGGGTATAGATCAATTCTGACATTTTCGCATGGTGATCTTTCATACTTATGATGACCGCAAGAAAAACAGGGAAAATTGCAAACACCATTGCAACTGCATAGTCGCTAAAAAGACGGGCGTATCCCCCTGTTATTTGATCCTGCCCTGTGGCAAGTCCGTAGGCGGTACAAGCATCTTCATAACTGACAGAAACCGTTCCGAAACCGATTAAGGCTTCTTTCGCATAGGAGGAACCTCCGCCCAGGATGTCATCTACTTCCTGCATCCGTTCCTGAAACGCTGCATAGGACAGATTCTTATTGTCGGATACTCCAAAAAACACATCGTTCCCGTTACTGCGTACGGCCCCCTGCGTACGGTATATTTCGTCCACATCCATTCCCGTAATATCGGCAATGATTTCGGCAATCCGCATTTGCTCCTCATCATTCAGCTTCACATTTTTCAAAAATCCTACGGGATAACATTTGTAGTTGTTTTCCTGAAATTCAATATAAAGAGACTGCAATGCGGCAGGCATAATGACTTCCGGAATTTCTTCCCTTTTTGCGCCATAATTTCCACCAGCCACCGGCTCGGAAATTATATTGTCCGCAAAATCTAATACCCCTTGTGAAAACAGCGCAAATACGGCAATGATCACAAAAAGGATATAGGAAAAAGAGAACATAACCTTTTTTAGTTCACGCAAATACAGCATCAGCCCTCACCTCCGATTTCTCCTTTTGAAAGCCCGGTCAGCTCCGTGCCGTTTTCTTTCAGATACAGCATATAAGCATCTTCTATATTCGGCTCACAGGGAACGGAACCATCCGCTGCGTTTTCTGCCACATAGCGAATGTAAACCTGTTTCCCCTGGGTGTGCATCTCCGTAATCAGAAGCTCCTTCTTTAAATGGGAAAGTTCCTGCCTGCTTACTGTCCTGGTAAATACTTTCCCGGCTGCCGCCGTCAGAAGGCGGTCCACCGTACCGCTGTACAACACTTTTCCCTTATCCAGGATCCCAATATTTTCACAGGTTGCTTCAATATCCCCGACGATATGGGTGGACAAAATCACAATCCGCTCCTCTGCTATTTCAGACAATAGATTGCGGAAACGAATCCGTTCCTCCGGGTCTAATCCTGCCGTCGGCTCATCCACAATCAGGACTTTTGGATTTCCTAACAACGCCTGCGCAATTCCAAGACGCCTTTTCATTCCTCCGGAAAGGGCTTTGACTTTTTTATTTTTGTTTTCTGCTAAATTCACCTGTGAAAGCAGCATTTCAATGCGCTCTTTCCGTTCCGATTTTCCCAATCCCGAAAGGATCGCAAGGTAGTCCATGGCTTCATATACATTCATTGTCGGGTACATGGAAAATTCCTGGGGCAGGTATCCTATGATCTTTCGGATTTCCTTTTCATTTTCAATCGGAACGCCGCAGACCGTTATCTCTCCGCTTTTTTTCTGAAGCAGCGTTACAAGGGTTTTCATCAGTGTTGTTTTTCCTGCGCCGTTTCTTCCCAGCAAACCGAACATCCCTTTTTCTATTCGGAGATTCACATCATATAATGCTTGTTTTTTTCCGTAAAATTTGTTGAGGTTCTTGATTACAATACAATCATCCATTACACATCATTCCTCCATTCATGCTTGATGAACATAGGATAAAGGATATTTTTCAACTTTTTATCTACTCCCACAAAAAATCTTCCCGCCATCTCTGACAGGAAGATTTTTCATCCCAGTTCTATTTTAAGCGCTTCCTTGAATACCGCCGTAACAGAAGCGCCATTGCGGTTCTCCAGTTTTAAATAACCGCCATGCTTTTCACAAAGTATTTTGCACACGTTCAGCCCTATGCCAAAATGCTCCGGACTGTTTTCATCGGAAGATTTGTAAAAAGGTTTTATGGCTTCGGAAAGCTCTTCCGCCTGAAACCCTTTTCCGTCATCCGATACATTCAGGAAAAAACAATCGTCTTTTACAGAAACAGATACGGATATGACATTGTCTGCATACCGCACCGCATTGGCTAACAGATTTTCATATACCTGCAGAATCACCGATCCGTCTAAACAGAGTATTGCATGATCACACCGGCCTTTTTTCATGATTAATTTTTTTGTTTTACAGATTGTATCGGCGGTATCTTCCATCTGCTTTATGACGTTTGCAATCTTGGTTTCGCTCTTTTGAATTTCTATATCCTCCAGCCGCTGCAAATTGTTCATGGTGTTTACATATTGTTCAAGCCTTATAATATGCCGCTGCATTACCTGTGCGGTTTCAATAATTTTCTGTTCCGGCATTTTCGGAGCATATTTTGCAAGCATCTCACTCTGGCCTTTCAGAACGGTCAAAGGGGTTCTTAAATCATGGGCAAAAGCAGCGTTTAAGCGCCTGCGTTCTTCCATCTGACGCCACATTTCCATATTACTATTCTGCAATGCAAAGCGCATTTTTTCAAATGACAGGCATAATTTCCCCAATTCGTCCTGCTTATCATATTCAATCGTAAAATCCAGATTGTTATCTGATATATGATCTGCCACATTGCCAAGTATTTCCAACGGTTTTTGCATCTGCCTTTTATAGAACATTGCACTTGTGACGGCAATACATATCATAAAACAAACCGGATAGCAGGCAATGCTCAACACCCCCAATATATTATATACCGCAAGCTCAAAAGACGTAAGAAACGCGCGGATATCATTCGCATAATATCTCAATACGCCTTGGCCGTTGCTGCGATCCTGATTTTCCATTTCGATATATTGCACCAAAGCCTCATACTCCGGCTGATATTTTTGGTAAAACCAGCTTTGACCGAATTGACAAAATTTAGACAAACTAAAGGAAAGAACAAGTGCGGATAAGATACAGACAAACATATATGTCACAAAGGCTGTTTTTATTGAGTTTGCCACAAATAGATTTTTTATTTTGTCCACCGGTATCCCACTCCCCACACGGTTTCAATATACGGTTTTATTCCTGCGTCTTTGAATTTGATTCGGATACGGCGGATATGTTCCGCCACAACGGAGGCTTCCCCCTCATGGTCATAGCCCCATAGGAGTTCATAGATACGCTCTTTATCAAAAATCTGTCCCGGATGCTGGGACAGCAGTTCTACAATATCAAATTCTTTTTTCACAAGAGGTATCTGTCCTCCGTCACGGTAAAGGCATCTCCGGGTATAATCGATTGTCAGCTTATCGTCAAACCGGACGTTTGCCGATTCCCTCTGGCGGCGTTCCCGTCTTATATGGGCGGAAACCCTTGCCCCAAGTTCCTCAACGGAAAATGGCTTCACAATATAATCGTCTGCCCCGATGCCGAACCCTTTGATTTTATCACGTTCTTCCATTCGGGCTGTTAAAAACAATATGGGGCAGGATACAAAATCCCGTATTCTGGAACAGACCTCCATTCCGTCAATATCGGGCATATTAATGTCGAGCAGTATCAGATCTGGCTGCATTTCCGCTTTCTTTATTGCTTCCAAACCGCCGGATGCCGTCAGCACATCGTAGCCATTCCATTCAAAGTAATCCTTCAGCATGGAAACGATGTCTGTTTCATCATCCACAATCAATATTTTATCCCGCATAGATACCGCCTCCCTTAAACATCTACCGTGTCACATCCTGAAGCCATTTATAGGTTCGGTAACGATGGACAATCAGCGGAAATTTTACATACTCATCCAAAAGAATCACCGCCGCCACCAGCGGAACGCTAAGCTCCAATACGAACGCGGCAATGCTCCCCAAAAATACCGAAAATCCCCACAGGCCGATCACCTCCAGCACCAGGCCGAACCTGGTATCTCCGCCGCCCCGGAAAACGCCCACTACCATCAGCGTATTGAACGCCTGCAGCCACACGTAGGCCGCCATTAAAAACATCATAACCGACAAATATCCCTTTGCTGTCGGCGTCAGCTCCATCACCGCCATTACAACAGGCCGGACAGCCAAAACGATCATGCTGCCCACACTGCCGCTGACCGCGATGATTTTAATAAAGCGTCCCCCATATTCCTTGGCCAGCTCCTTTTTTCCCTCTCCGATGGCTTTTCCTACCGTAATGGCCGTGGCGCTGGCAATCCCGAAGGAAACCACGGTGGAAAGCTGGCGCACCACCTGTACAATCGCATTGGCAGAAGCCGCTTCGCTTCCCAGCTGCCCTAAAATCGCAGCCGTTGCAGACATTCCGATCCCCCAAAGCACCTCGTTGATGATAACCGGCCCGGATATTTTTAGAAAATCCCGGGAAAGCAGCTGGTTCTTAACCACCAGCAGCTTCGGCCCAAAGTAGATCAAGCCGTTTTTCCATTGATTGTGAACCAGCACCATGGCGCATTCTGCCAGCCGGGCAATCACGGTCCCAACGGCCGCACCCACAACCCCAAGTTCCGGAAAGGGGCCGATGCCGAAAATCAAAAGGGCATTTACAATAATATTAATTACCAGAGAGGCAGCATAAATCACCGTCGAAACCACTACTCGTTCCATACTCCGCATAATATTCAGATACACGGAGGTAAAAGTCATCAATACATAGGATACACAGACAGCCCGTAAATATTCCACACCCAGCTCCAGAACCTGTCCGTCCGAGGTCAAAATCCGCATGATCCCGCCGGGAAATGCCAGCGTAAGCAAGGTTACGCCAAGGCCGATCAGCAGTGAAAGACGCAGGCAGAGTCCCGTAATCACTTCTATGGACTTTAAATCCTTCTTTCCCCAATATTGGGCGCACAGCACCGAAGCCCCGGATGTCAGTCCAAATAAAAAAAGGCTTAGTATAAAATTTACCTGCCCTCCCAGGGATGCCGCCGACAACGCCTTTTCCCCTACCCGGCCCAGCATAACCACATCCGCCGACTGCACGGCTACATTCATCAGATTCTGCAGCGCCATCGGGATCACCAGTCCCGCAACCCTTTTATAAAAATCCCGTTTTTCATTCATCCTTCTCTTCTCCAAACATATGTTCTTTATTCTTTTTTACGAAGAATAAGCCAAGCGGAACGCTCTTCCGCTTGGCCTTTATTCCAATTCCTATTTTCCCAAAACCCGGATCTCCTTCTGCAAACCTATCACTTAAATCCGGATCTCTCCGCAAGCTCATGGCGGGCTTCTTCACATCCGCACCTTCTGTGTTCTAATCTTCCGAATCTTCATCTGCCACCGCTGCAACCGTACCGGCTACCGATGATACAACTGCCACAATTACTGCAATCAGGACAACTCCGCCAATCAAAAATACCAGCATCTATCTCATCTCACTTTTCTTCAATTCTTATTTTTAGTTCCTGTCTTCCATGATAGCATATCATTTTCAAAAAAGGAAGCCCCAATTGCATAAAATTTGTCCCTTACACCGTCACGTCCAAACTGGCGCCTGCTGCCGGCATCGGTGCGCCTGCTGCCGGCACCGGCTGTGCCATTCCGGACAGCTCCAGAGATACGCCGCTGCCGGTGTAACTGCCGCCGCTGCTGCTATTGCTGTCCCCGCCTCCGCTGCTGCTCATAGCGGCCTGTTTATCCCGCTCTAATTTCTGAAAAAACGCTTTCAGATATTTCATATCCGCTTCCGCGATTTCCCGCAGCTCATCGGATCTGTGCTTCTTCTTCAAAAGCTCCAAATCCTCCGGATCCATATCTGCCCGCAGGACCTCGGCCAATTCCTCCAGATCACCGAAGCCGTCGGATTCCATCACTTCCTCCTGAAGCTCCTGCATCTCTTCCATCAGCCGCTTCAGCTCCTCCACGTCGATTTCTTCCTCTCCGGTCAGCTCCGGATATTCCAGATCCTGTTCCTCATATTCCTCCATCTCCGCTTCACAGAAACCGCCTTTTTTCAAGCGTTCCTCCTCCTGCAGATGCTTCATCCGCTTCTTGGCAATCTTCACCATCTGATCCGCATGGATAATCGCCATTTTCAGCTCTTCGTCATCATACTCCCCGCATTTCAGCTTCTTGCGGAGTACGGCCGCGGCCGTGCGGGTTTTTGTCACCGCCTGCCGTGCGCTTCCCGAGGTTTTGGCCCGTAAAATTGCTGTGGACATCCCTTTAAAATTATACTGCAGCCGTTTTAATTTTTTCTTATTCTTGTTGTTGGATCTGGAAACGCTTATCGTCCCTGCCGCACTTCCGTCCCGATTCCGCAGCGTAATTGTCCTTACCGCAGAATCCCTTCCGATGATCATGCCCATACCGTTATCCTCCTTGACCTACGCGGGCTTTTCCTACGGAACCTTTTTCTTAATTGGAATACAGGTTCCGAAACATTCCAAAGCTCCTTCTATAGGATATATCGGCATTCTTTTTTATTTTTCAAGAAAATGGCATGAAATCTGCTTTTTTTGAAGTAAAATATCATAAAATCCGCTCTGAAAAGCCTATTCGATCGACCCATTGGGGGTGGGTTAGACATTCCCCTTTTGTCAAAAAATCCCGCAGCTTGTAAACAGCCCTTTTTCGATCCGCTTATCCGATTGCCGCCAAAATCAGAGCCGCCATCTCCGCTACCCCTTTTTGCAGCATTTCAATCTGCCGGGGTGTAATCTGATCCAGGTGAATTCCGCCGGAACAGACCACTGCCGCATTCTTTTTGGCCGCTACGGTTTCCGCAATGCTCCGGCACACATGCTCGTCTTTATGGCCGCTGCGGTTCAGAACCGAAGAAGTACTGCTGACAGTGCCGTTTCCTGACAGGGAGGGCCTTGGCTCCGCCAGTACGGTACAGCCGATGTGATAAACATCCCCGCCGCCAATCAAAATATGGTAATCCCGTCCGATCTCTGCAATGGAAATCTGAATCTCCGTAAAGGGCAGCTTGTACTGCATCTGTTTCTGCGTAAATGTTTTCACAACGAAATCCCTTCCCATCTCCGGTATTTTTCTGCTTTAATCCCAAAGGGCTCCACCAGCTTCGCCGCAATATGATACACCATGTCCTCAATGTCCCTGGGCTGATGGTAGAATACCATCATAGGCGGAATGATGTGCACCCCGGGAAGCCTGGACAGCTCATACATATTCCTAAGATGAATCCCGCTTAACGGCGTTTCCCTGGCGGCAAGCACCAGGGGCCTTTGTTCCTTCAGAGTCACATCCGCAGCCCGCAGAATCAGGTTCTCCGAATAGCCCCCATAAATTCCTGCCAGGGTCTTCATGCTGCAGGGCACAATCAGCATCCCTTCTGTCCGGAAGGACCCGCTGGCCGGCGCCGCCCCGATTTCCTTCGGGGAAATCACCTCATCTGCCAGCAGGGCTAAGCTCTCTGCCGTTTCCTGTGTTTCCTGCTCCAACGTCTTCTTCGCATTGTTGCTCATAATCAGATACGCTTCATAGTCCGGCGCTTCTTTGATCAGCTTCAGGCACCGGATTAAAATGGGCATCCCGCTGGCCCCGGAAGCGCCTACTATAATCCTCTTTTTTGTTTCCTTCATAGTTCATTCTCCCACTTTTTCCGATCTATGTTCATAAACCTGGCCCGGATAAAGTTTTCTTTCAAATCAAACGGAACGGTACAGTCAAAAATGGTCTTACAGGCAATTCCGTGATCCAGGATAGACGGCGAAAAAGCCGGATCATTGGAGGGATCCAGTGGATGGCAGCGCACGCCCGGGATCGTAATCACATCCACATCCCCCTGAAACCGGGTATTCATTGCCCAAAGCACATCGTTCATATCAAACAAGTCCACATCTTCATCCACCAAGAACACATGTTTCAGCTCACTGAAGGCGGAAAATGCCAAAAGTGCCGCCTGACGCTGCCTTCCCTCATCACTGGCCTCCCGTTTTCGAAACTGCAAAACGGCCATGTATTTGCCCCCTCCCGCCGAGGTGCAGTATACATTCAAAAGCCTGCCCGGCATGGCCTTTTCCACCATTCCATAGATACTGGCCTCCGTAGGAATCCCCGCCATGGACACATGCTCTTCACTGGGGCCGATACAGGTCTGCAGAATGGGATTGCTCCGATGGGTAACAGCCGTTACCCGAATCATCCAACATTGACTGCTGGCAGGCCCGGTATACCCGGGAAATTCCGGCATCGCATATCCGGTATGGCTGTTCTGGTCTTCTTTTACCCTGACATGGGGCAGTATCTCCCCTTCTATTACATACTCTGCATTGGCAATGGCCCGTTCCGGAATCGTCACACATTGGCACAGGGCCACCGGCTCTCCCCGCAGCGCCCCGGCAACAGCCAGCTCGTCATAGCCGAAGGGCGTTGTCGGCGGTTCAAAACAGGAACCGATTTCAATGGCCGGGTCCACCCCGATGCTGATGGAAATCGGAAGCTTTTGGCCCAATTCCTCCGCCCGTTCCGCCATTGCCCCAATATGCCTGGCCCCCGGTGTGAAAAAAATCGAAAGCTCCTCTTTTCCCTGGATACAAAGCCGATGGATCGTTACATCCGAACGCCCGGTATCCGGATGGGTGGCATAACACATCCCCATCGTTAAATAGGGCCCTGCATCATCCGGTGTATTGGTCGGCGCAGGAACCAGCCGATGCAGATCAAAATCCGGATCTCCGGCCCGGTGCACCACCTCCTGGCAGGGCGCAGGCCCTTTTGCCAACACAGGCGGGACCGGATTTGTCACACTCCGGTACAAATGCTTTCCCAGCTCCTCGGGAGGACAGTCCAAAAGAAGCCCTACCCGTTTCCGGCTTGCCAATATTCCAATCGCCACCTTCGTCCCCGAATGGCCTTTCACATTTTCAAAAATCATGGCCGGCCCTTCCTTCGTGGGCCGCATCACGGTTCCGCCTGCCCCCACATGACGATAAACCCCGGACAGCTCCGCTTTCGGATCCACCTCCACATCCGTTGTAATCAACTGCCCCGGAGTCTGCTGCAGCCGCCTCAAAGCACTGCGTAAATCTCTTACTTCCTCTTCCATTTCGCTCCCTCCGTAACATTTCTTCCGGATTGCCTACACTATCATGACCCTTTACACCATCCGCAGTCACAATGTAAACTTATTATGGAAAGTATAACAATTCCTTCCTGTACAATCAATTCAAGTTCTGCTACAATAGATTCCATATCGGAATATTTTAATCCGTTTACCGCCGATTTCCGCAAACCGGCGCCGGACAATTTCCGACAGCCCAAAACCGTCTTTTGAACGAAAGGAGCCCCTATGACCTTTGAACAATTAAATTCTTTCATCCACGCTGCGGAGGATCATACCTTCCTGGACGCTGCGGAAGCAGTGCATATGACGCAATCCGCACTATCTAAGCAGATCATGAAATTGGAAAAAGAACTGGATCTGACGCTGCTGGACCGAAGCAGGCGAAAGGCATTCCTGACCCCTGCAGGCGAAGCCTTTTACAAAGAAGCCCTGGTACTTACCAGGCAATACCAGCGGATGCTTTCCCAAATGGACGCCTACCGTACCGCTGCCCGGCGGGAAATCCGGATCGGAGCGCTGCCGGTCCTGATGCAGTACGGCCTGACTCCCCGGCTGAAGCGCTTCTGCCTTGCATATCCGGATATTTCCCTGCAGCTTTCCGAAGCAGAGGAACCGGAGCTGCTCTCGGGCCTGAACAATCACAAATTCGATTTTATCATTGCCCGTGCCCACCTGATCAAACATTCCAATTGCGAATCTTTTATCCTGGCGGAGGACGAGCTTACGGCCGTCGTCCCTTCCTCCCATCCCCTGGCCGCCGCCTTTCGGGCAAATCAAATCCCCGTCCCCCTGACCGCCCTGGCAGACCAGGATTTCATCCTGATGCACCGCTACACCTCCGTCTATCAGGTGTGTCTGGAGCAATTTCAGATCCAAAATATCCCGGCCCGCATTCTGCGCAACGCCCGCGTTGAATCCATCTTAAGCGCCGTTACGGTAGGCGAGGGGATCAGCCTGATGCCCCGCAGCAACCTGGATATATTCCGCCATCATAATATTACGGCTCTTCCCCTAAGCCCCTCCGTTCCTCTGACCCTTGTCCTGGCCCGCAAGAAAGGCAGAGCCGAAACAGACGCCGCACAAGCATTTCTGAACTCGGAATTTGCAAAGAGGAGATTCCATGATTTGTAATCATCTTATATAGCATTTTTATATAATTTTTTATAAATGTATGAACCCAGATAAGGAGAAAACTTAAAATTGTGTTTAAGACAGCAGACA
>CAJUSQ010000031.1 GCA_910588885.1 uncultured Lachnospiraceae bacterium | reverse complement strand
CTGCCTTCTCATACTCCACGACTGGGCCAACGACCTCACACTCGATCCCAAGGATTGCTATAAATCCTGTTTGGAATTGGCATCTGATAAAGGCTTAAAGAGTATTGCATTTTGCTGTATTTCCACAGGCGAGTTTCATTTCCCACAGAAAAAAGCCGCGGAAATTGCGGTACAGACAGTTATTGATTTTTTGCAAACAGACAAAAGGCTTGAAAAGGTGGTATTCAATGTTTTCAAACAGGAAGATTACGACATCTACAAAAGACTGCTCGGATAAAGTGAAGCGTTTAAAAGAGCTTTTGCAGAAGGCAGCTGCGGTTATCATCGGAGCGGGAGCAGGATTATCCACTTCGGCAGGCTTCACCTATACAGGGCAAAGATTTGAAGATAATTTCTCGGGCTTTATCAGAAAATATGGTTTCAAAGATATGTATTCCGGAGGTTTTTATCCCTTTGAGAACCTTGAAGAATATTGGGCATATTGGTCAAGATATGTCTTTATCAATCGCTATACGGACAGCGACAACGGAACTTACAAAATGATGATACCTTTGTTCAAGACAAAGGGTGGCATGAGGCAGGTGAAAGATACGCCGATTTTATTCACAGGCATCAGGGGCTTCAAGTACTGTTTCTGGAGCTTGGCGTTGGTATGAACACCCCGAGGATCATTAAATATCCGTTCTGGCAGATGACAGCAGAGAATCCGAAGGCAATTTATGCCTGTGTGAATTTCGGAAAAGCCTGTGTACCCGGGGAAATTACAGAGCTCTCTGTCTGTATCAATACAGACAAGGTGTATATGTCACAGGGATATTCTTCTGTTTCAGCCACTGACACGGCAATCCGCCGTATGATTAAGGGAACGGATCGGACAATTTTTAAGAATCGCCGGGAATTTACCGGATCGCTGATGCAGCAAATGAACGAAGTTTATGATTTTATCGACTTCCGTAATCAAACCCGTGCAACCATAGAAAGATTGTTGAGAATTGATGTCAGAGACTACCCTGAGATTGCCGTCAGGGAGGCACTTCTAAATCTGCTGGTTCATCGCGATTATTCCTTTGGCGCCAGTGTACTTATTAGTATTTATACGGATCGGATTGCCTAAGATTAACGTAAAATATGAAACGGGAAAGTTTTCTGCACCGAAAGCGGAATCAATCACAAGTTCTGCTGCCAGGACTGAAAAAAGCCCGAGCGATGAAGAAAGGGTATTGGAATATGCCCGGTCTCATGGCGCTATTACAAGAAATGATGTAATTGAATTACTTAAAGTAAGTACATATGGATCTGATATATGAAAAAATCAGAGAGTATCCTTTTAAATATTACTTTTTCACGGCAGAAACCGGGAACCGGAACACCCTCTTGTTTCATGCATCCTCATTTTCCAACAGGTGTCCCGGTTCTACAAACCGTTGTTTTTCTATCGTTTCCGGAATGTCGGAACGCTCCGTTCCGGTACTGTCCGAATCAAGGATTGTATCCAGGCTTCTTCAAGATTGTATTCAGGCTTCTTCAAAAATCTCTATCAAATTCCCGGTATTATCCCGGATGAATACTCCGTATGTACCGTCTACCTGGGCAACCATGGCAATTTCCACACCCAGGGCTTCCAACTCTTCCTTGGCTTTCCGTCCATCCGGCACCCCAAAGGATACATGCTTATTCCCATGGGTCATCAAGTCCTGATTTGGCACCTTCCGATCCTCCGGCAGGGGATTGGCGCCGGGCGCTTCAAACACTTCCAGCAGAAAACCGGTTCCCTGCAGATGGGCTACCTGAATGCCGGTTCCCGGAATTTCAGAACGCTTCACCACCGTAAACCCGAAAATATCTCCATACCAGCGAATCGTTTCCTCCAAATCCGCTACACTGATTGCATAATGATTAATTCCGTTTATTTTTATTGACATTTTATTATTCTCCTTTATCTTCTTAATTCAGCAATTATCGAAACCGGAAATGCGTTCCAATGATCTCTCTTAAAAGATACATCCGTCATAATGCTTCAGCATATTCTGATCCGGACGTTCCAGTAAGCTGGTACAGACAAAATCCTTCAAGGGCTCCACAAAGGGGAAGGTCTGGCGGGCGGCCCACTTTGGAACCGTAAACGCCGGCGGATTTTCCACAAAGGCATTGGTCCAGGCACTGTTGTTTTCAAACCACATTTCACAAACTCTATGCCAGCGGTGGAAGAAAATATTGTCTTCATCCATTTCCACAAACTCCGGCGCCCCGTTTCCTTCCGGCAGCGGAATCGGCGGATACTGCTTCTCATACGCTTTATGGGAGAAGAACCGCAGAAGCCCCGGCAGTCTGCATGCTTCCGGTGCAAATTGATTCAAAAACCATGCTTCTCCTTCTTCTTCCGAAACTCCTTTGGGATAGGAAAACAAATACACAAACCGGATGAAGGCTCCGTCCGCATGGCTCATTCCCTGACCGAAGAAATCCTCCGTAGGCTCTGCAGGCACATTCGCAATCGCCACATTCATTGCGTTTTCACAAGGCTCCGGCGTCATTCCCAGAAGTCCCCGCAGGCTCCGGCGTCCCTCTACATCCAGTCCCAGATTCTCATGAACCCGGTAATTGAAAAATCCCAGCTGCTCCATGCCTTTCGCCGGCGGCATGACACGGTACATCACATATCGGGTAAGCCAGGGCTCCTGGGCCATGACTTCCGGACAATGATGATGTACAAACCAGCGTTCCATAGCCGGAATGTTGTCAATGTCATTGATGTGATGGATGATAATTGTTTTGTTCATTACTGACATCATTCTTTCCTCCTGTTTCTTTTTCTATTTATTTGCCTGTATATTCATTAGATACTCCACCTATCCTACCAACAATTCCATTATAATCCAGACAGTCGGAAATGTACAATTTGAGAAATCTATCCCATTGATTCAAAACATAAATAAATCCCAATTCCTACAATCAAAAACAGCTGATAAAAACATTTAAACACAAACAAACGTTCTTATCAGCCGCATTTTATTTTGTTACTAAAAATTCCAACAGCATCGGCAATGCCGGATTCATATTTTTTTTACTCCAAATCACAGAAAACGAAATCTCCCCATAGCTTTCCGGAAGATCCAGCAGCACATAAAAATTTTCATCCAGACGTTTAGTGACCGGGTCTATATAGAGAATCCCGTTTCCCATCCGTACATTAATCAGAGCAGTATTAAAATCCTCTGTACTCTTTACGGAAAATTGTGAAATTCCAAAGCCTTCATACATTTCCTGAAGTATCTTAATTTGAATTTCTTCCGGAAAAACCGTCCATACTACCGCTTTTTCCAGATCTTCCTTTTCAAAAAAACCTTTCTTTGCAATGGGATGGCCTTTTCCGCACACCAATTTCATTTTTGTGGTCAACACCTCATCCGACAGGATTTTTTTGGAATCAATCCGCTCATTGGTGTGAATAAAGGAAACATCAAATTCCTCCGTCAACACTTTTTCGAAAATGGTTTTTATGGAAGAAGCACACTCATATTCCAAACATATGTTTGGATGGTTCCTTTGAAACTCCGGGATCGTATGTTCCCACAAATCGTCCATATCCAAATTGCCCGGCAACCCGATTTTTAACTGTCCTTCCATTCCGGAATCAATATTTTTTGCCCGGGCGGCTGCTTCCTTATATTCCTCCGTAAATTTATGAAACAATTCAAACAGAATCACACCGGCCGGCGTAAGCCGGACTTCCTTGTTCGTCCGATAAAACAGCCGAACCCCCAACTCCGTCTCAAGGGTTCCGACCAGCCTGCTGATCGTAGGCTGGGACATGTAGGTTTTTTCCGCGGCCTGTGTGAAATTCAATGTTTCCGCTACAGCCAGAAAACACTCTATCTGCTTATCATTCATAAGGCGGCCTTTCCGAACCGGTCACCCGCGCAATATCCACCAGGGTCAGCGCGTCGCTGGCCGTTTCCAGGCTGGTCACCAGTGCATTGGCCGTATCCATGGCCGTCAGGCAGTGAACCCCGGTTTCTATGGCGTTTCTTCGGATCAAAAAGCCGTCCCGGGACTTATCCCGCCCCTGTGTCGGGGTATCAATCACCAGGTCAATCTTATGGCCCAGGATCAAGTCCATGATATTGGGGGATTCCTGGGTAATCTTATTCACCCGCAACGCGTCTACCCCCTGGCTCTGAAGATATTTTGCGGTGCTGCGGGTGGCATAGATCTTATAGCCTAAGGCTTCGAACCGCTTCGCCACCTGGGCGGCTTCCGGCTTATCCGCATCCTTTACGGTAATGATCATCTGTTTGTGCCTGGGCAGGCAGATGCCCGCTCCTAAGAAGGCTTTGTATAAGGCTTCGTTAAAGGTTTTTGCAATCCCCAGGCATTCCCCGGTGGATTTCATTTCCGGTCCCAGGCTGATTTCCGCGCCCCGCAGCTTTTCAAAGGAAAATACCGGCATCTTAACGGCAATGTATTCAGATGCCGGGGCCAATCCTAAGGGATAGCCCAGCTCTTTCAGGGAATGGCCCAGAATCACCTGTGTGGCCACATCCACAATGGGGATGCCCGTGACCTTGCTGATATAAGGCACCGTACGGGAGGAACGGGGGTTCACTTCAATCACATACACTTCTTCCTCCATGGCAATAAACTGGATGTTGATCAAGCCGATTACGTGAAGGGCCCGGGCCAGCCGCCTTGTATATTCCACAATGGTTTCCCGGACTTTTTCGCTAATCGTAAAGGCCGGATATACGGAAATACTGTCTCCGGAATGGACGCCGGTGCGCTCGATGTGCTCCATAATTCCCGGAATCAGGATATCCGTGCCGTCACATACCGCATCCACTTCAATCTCCTTCCCCTGAAGGTACTTATCCACCAGAATCGGATGGTCCTGGGCAATCCGGTTGATGATCTCCATAAACTCTTCTATCTCCGTATCGGAATACGCGATTTGCATACCCTGCCCTCCCAACACGTAGGAAGGCCGCACCAATACCGGATAGCCCAGGCGGTTGGCCACCTCTTTCGCTTCCGCCGCCGTAAACACGGTTCCCCCTGCTGCCCGGGGAATCTTTGTCTGTTCTAAAATCCGGTCAAACAGCTCCCGGTCCTCGGCCGCATCCACGTCTTCGGCTTTGGTCCCCAGAATCGGAACCCCCATTTTCATCAGGCTTTCCGTCAGCTTAATGGCCGTCTGGCCCCCGAACTGCACCACGGCGCCGTCCGGCTTTTCAATATCCACAATATTTTGGACATCCTCCGGCGTCAGGGGTTCAAAATATAGCTTATCCGCAATATCAAAATCCGTGGAAACCGTTTCCGGATTGTTGTTGACAATAATCGTTTCATAGCCTTCCCTGGAAAAAGCCCAGGTACAGTGAACCGAACAATAATCGAACTCGATGCCCTGGCCGATCCGGATGGGGCCGGAGCCTAATACCAGTACCTTTTTCCGGTCATGGCTTCCTTTTGACTCGTTCTCCCCGCCGTAAACGGAATAATAATAGGGCGTGGCCGCCGCAAATTCCGCCGCACAGGTATCTACCATTTTATAGGCGGCTACAATGTTATTTTCATACCGCAGCTTTTGAATGTCTTCCCGGGATTTTCCGGTCAGCTGGGCAATCACCGTATCCGGGAATTCCATACGCTTTGCTTCTTTCAGCAGCTCCAGGGATAAAGGCTCGCTGCGGAGCCGTTTTTCCATTTCCACCAAAAGGGCGATTTTATCAATAAACCACAAATCAATCCTTGTAATATCATGGATGGTTTCATAGGCCATACCCCGGCGCACTGCTTCCGCAATTACAAAAATCCTCCGGTCATCCACCACTTTCAACCTCCGAACCAGCTCTTCGTAGGGCAGCTTCAGATATTCGTCCGTAACAAGGCTGTCCACATGCTGCTCTAAGGATCGGATGGCCTTCATCAAGGCTCCTTCGAAGTTATTGCAAATACTCATAACTTCCCCGGTGGCTTTCATCTGGGTGGTCAATGTCCGTTTGGCCGTTAAAAATTTATCAAAGGGCAGCCTCGGAATCTTCACCACGCAGTAATCCAGCATGGGTTCAAAGCTGGCATAGGTTTTTCCGGTAATGGCATTGGGAATCTCATCCAGGGTATAGCCCAGGGCAATCTTGGCCGCCACCTTTGCAATGGGGTAGCCTGTGGCTTTGCTGGCCAGGGCCGAAGAGCGGCTGACCCGGGGATTCACCTCAATGACGCAGTATTCAAAACTCTCCGGATGCAGGGCATACTGGACGTTGCAGCCTCCGGTGATCTCCAATTCACTGATGATATTCAAAGCGGAAGTCCGCAGCATTTGACATTCCTTATCCCCCAGGGTCTGGGAGGGGGCCACCACAATGCTGTCCCCGGTATGGACGCCAACCGGATCAATATTTTCCATATTGCAGACGGTAATGCAGTTCCCGGCCCCGTCCCGCATGACTTCGTATTCGATTTCCTTCCATCCGGCAATGCACCGTTCCACCAGCACCTCGCCCACCCGGCTAAGGCGCAGGCCGTTTGTTAAAATATCCACAAGCTCCGTCTCGTTCCCGGCAATGCCGCCGCCGCTTCCGCCCAGGGTATAGGCCGGGCGCAGCACCACCGGATAGCCGATGGTGTTGGTAAATGCGATGCCGTCCTGTACATTGTGCACCACCAAGGACGGGGCGCAGGGCTCCCCGATTTTTTCCATAGTATCCTTAAATGCCTGGCGGTCCTCGGCTTTAAAAATCGTTTCCGCCGTGGTCCCAATCAGCCGGACCCCCTGCTCTGCCAAAAAACCGGATTCCGCCAGCTCCATTCCCAAATTCAGCCCGGCCTGGCCCCCCAGGGTAGGCAGGACGCTGTCCGGCTTTTCTTCCAGAATAATCTGCTCCAGCACTTTTACGGTCAGAGGTTCAATGTATACCTTATCGGCAATTTCTTTATCGGTCATAATCGTGGCAGGATTGGAATTTACCAGCACTACCTCCACGCCCTCTTCCTTCAGGGAGCGGCATGCCTGGGTACCTGCGTAATCAAATTCCGCCGCCTGGCCAATGACAATCGGGCCGGAGCCGATCACTAATACTTTCTTAATATCCGGATTCTTTGGCATTATTGATTTCCTCCCATCATTGTTAAAAATTTGTCAAACAAGTAGCCGCTGTCCTGAGGCCCCGGGCAGGCTTCCGGATGGAACTGCACCGTAAAGATCGGCTTTCCCGTGTATTTCAGGCCCTCGTTGGTTCCGTCGTTGACATTTACAAAAGCCGGAACCGCCACGGAGGCATCCAGATTTTCCGTATCCACCACATACCCGTGATTCTGGGAGGAAATGTAAACCCGCCCGGTTTCCAGATCCTTTACCGGATGATTGCCGCCCCGGTGGCCGTATTTCATTTTATAAGTATCGGCCCCTGACGCCAACGCCAGCAGCTGATGGCCCAGGCAGATGGCAAACATGGGGACGCCGCTTTCGGAAAGCATTTTAATCTGCGGAATGATGTCCTTACACTCCTTGGGATCTCCCGGCCCGTTGGACAGCATAATGCCCTTTGGCCCATCTGCCAGAATCTCTTCCGCTTTCGTATGAGCCGGATAAATCACCACTTCACAGCCCCGTTTTGTCAAAGATTTCACAATGTTTTCCTTTGCCCCGAAATCCAAAAGCGCCACCCGTTTCCCCGGCCCTTTTCGAACGATTTTTTCCCGGCAGGTTACACGGTTTACCACATCCCCGGTGCGATAGGCCGCAAGCTTCGGCAAGATCTCCGGAAGGGAATAGCCTGCATCGGTGGTAATCATGCCGTTCATGGTGCCTTTTTCCCGCAAAATCCTGGTTAGCGCCCGGGTATCAATCCCGGCAATTCCCGGAATGTCATGACGTTCCAGAAACTCCTGTATTGTCCCTTCGCATCGGAAATTGCTGGGCATCCTGGACAGTTCCCGCACAATGTAGCCATCCGGCCAGGGCTGCCCGGATTCCATATCCGATGTAATTCCATAATTTCCGATTAAGGGGTACGTCATAACAACTGCCTGTCCGGCATAAGAAGGGTCGGTTAAGACCTCCAGATAACCTGTCATAGATGTATTGAACACGATTTCACTGATTACTTCCCTTTGAGAACCGATGCTGGTTCCCGAAAACACCGTTCCATCCTCCAGTATGAGAAACGCTTCCATTGTATCCCCGTCCTTTCTGTCTTCGCTGGGCAAAAAAAAAGAGTGATATCCTTTTTTTACCGGTTCCAATGCCATAGCCTTCCGGGTTGGGAGAATCTGCACGGAAGGTGCGGATTTTCCAAGAACGTATGTTCTTTTCTCCTCTTCCCGGAAAACTCTAAATTGTAAAAAGTCTATCACAACTGTTTTTATTTTTCAACTGTTTTTTTAAGAAATCGTCTGATGATTTCCTCCTAAAGTCCCTGTTCACACCCATGGTGTGAGCAGGAGCGAATCCGGCCTATTTAAAGTTGCCTTAGGGCAAGAGGCCGGATTCTGGCCCCATTACTGTATTGGCCTGTGGCCGTGCAGTGCACGGCCCAGGAGTGAGCAGGAACCTCCGAAACCTGTTTTCCATCTATTGCAAAAAAGCCAGCAGTTCCCCGTTCTCCACACCGCAGACCCGGTCCACCGGATAGGCGCATTTCCGATAGTTTTCGGTACGGTAAGGCGTTGCGGCAGATTCAAACAGAAAAAAGATATGGCTTCCATCCGTCACCAATTCCTCTGCCATGGGCGGAAAACGGCAGACACCTGCCAGAAGCAGCGGCGAATCTTCTTCTGCCCCTTCCACTTCAAATAAATATACCTTCGAATCCCAATACCTTCCGTAAGAAGCCGTCAGGGCAAGATACCGCTTCCCCTCCTGCTCCAGAAACGCCGCTCCCTGGGCATGGGAAGGGATGGAATACATCCGCTCCCGCTTCGCCGTCAGTTTTATGGGCTTGGCGTTCCCCCGGCTTTCTTCCGAGCAGATACAGGCTGCCGGCTCTGACCCGGCCCCGCTCTCCTCCTTCGTTTCCGCCGCTCCGCTTTCTGCCGCTTCCAGCCGATATCCTGCCAGGACTCCGCTTTCCCCGAATCCGGATTCATAGGTCCCCACCCAGATCCGTCCGTCGTCATAGGTAATAAAAGAGGCCCGCTGACCCACAAACACCTGCCTGCAATAATCCTCCAAAACAACGCTGTTAAGGCCCGATTCTGCCGCCTGCTTCAGGCATTCATAGGAAATCCCGCTGATATACCCGGTGCTGCTTTTCGCAATCCAAACATATGTTCCATCAAATGTAATTCCTCCGACATGATTCACATCCGGCAGTACCACCGTGGTCAGAAAACTCCTTTTTTCCGTATCATTGGATAAAACATAAATTACGGAAGGCTCTACCTTTCCCCCTGATCCCTTATCATAAGCTGAAATCAGCATGAAATCCCCGGCAATGCAAATCCCCTGGGGAACCATATGGCTGGAATAGGAATTGCCGATCCCCGTATATTCCAGCCCCGGTACGGCAATGCTCTGCTCCTCCCGGTACATTTTTCCAAACTCCCAATATTTTCCCAGCGTCCCCTGGAATTCCTTCTGGCACCGGTAATCCGTACTTGTATTTTGAAAAAGGCTTTTTTCGTCCAGGGCATTTCCGTCCAAGGGAAATTCTTCCAAAGAAAAAACAGCATGGTAAATTCTGCTGCCGAACACAGCCCAGAATAACCATACTGTTACATACATCCCAAATATGCAAATCTCTCTTCCCGGGAATCTCAAAGTCTTTGTCATATCGTACCATCCTGTCCGTTATTTCTTAATCTTTTCTTAAGATTAGTATAACCAACTTTTCTTTAAGCACGATTAACAAAAAATGTATAAATTGTAAATTTTTTTGTCACTATGTCATAATTCTGCGCCGGTTCAAAGCCGCTTGCTGATTTCATCCAAAACCCGGTGGGCGGCCAGCTCCTTGCTCATTTTTTCCAATGGCAGCTCTCCTTCGGCCGTAATCAGCGTCAGTACATTCGTGTCCGTTCCGAAGCCGGCTCCTTCCGTCCGCAGGTTATTGGCGACGATCAGATCCGCCTGCTTCTTTGACAGCTTTTCCCTGGAATTGGCCAGCATATCCTTGGTTTCCATCGAAAAGCCGCAGAGGAACGCATGGATGTTTCCCGCTGCCTTCTCCTCTCCAAGGGCTTTTAAAATATCCCGGGTGCGGGTCAGCATAAGGGCCGTTTCCCCCTCCTGCTTTTTGATTTTTTCCGAAGCCGTTTCCTTTGGTGAATAATCTGCCACGGCAGCGGCTTTTATAATAATATCCTGCTGCCCGGCCGCTTTCATTACCGCCTCATACATTTCCCCGGAAGAGAACACTTGTTCTACCTTCACAAACATCGGGGCTTCCAGCGAAACCGGCCCCGTCACCAGGGTCACCTGCGCTCCCCGCAGCATTGCGGCCTTTGCCAGGGCATAGCCCATTTTTCCGGTAGAATGGTTGGAAAGGAAACGTACCGGGTCAATGGCCTCCCGGGTAGGGCCTGCCGTCACCAGCACTTTTTTTCCGGCCAAATCCTTTTCCCAGGCCAATTCCTTCAACGCATATTCCACCAGCGTTTCTTCCTCCGGCAGCTTCCCGGTTCCGGTATCGCCGTTTGCAAGCATGCCTACCACCGGTTCAATGATTTCATAACCGTGGCGTTTTAACTTTTCCAGATTTTCCTGTACAATGGAATTCAGATACATATTGTGATTCATGGCCGGTGCGATCAATTTCTTACAGGGACAGGCCATGACCGTAGTGGTCAGCATATCGTCCGCAATGCCGTTGGCCAGTTTTCCGATCACATTCGCGGTGGCCGGCGCAATCAGCACCAAATCCGCCTGCTTCGCCAGCGCCACATGCTCCACCGAAAATTCAAAATTCCGGTCAAAGGTATCAATCAAACACTTATTCCCGGTCAGTGTCTCAAAGGTGGTGGCCGTAATAAAATTTGTAGCGTTCTCCGTCATCAGCACATGCACATTGCAGTGAAGCTTTTTTAACATCCGGGCCACATTGGGCATCTTATAAGCCGCAATTCCTCCCGTCACACCCAAAAGCACCGTTTTTCCCTTTAACATCTGATTTCCTCCTGTTTCCTTCGGTCTGTCCTGTCCCATAGGCTTACTCCAGGCTTATTCCATCCGGCCCTGCACCTGCAGCAGCGCTTTTCCTATAGCAGTCACCAGAATCGCCGCCACAATGGCTTCCGGTACGCCGTTTGAAAAAATAATCGCCACAATGGCATTATAAACCGCGCTTAAGGCAATCTCCTTTGCCGCCGCAAACTGTTCGCTGAATCCAAAATAGATCAAATGCATCACCAGAAGGGTATTGGTCACTGCTCCAAGAACGCCGGCCACAGGAAGCGCCAGCCACTCTCCGCCCTTCTTATTTTTACATAACTTCTTAATTCCTATGTATACAAAATACGGCACCACGCCTACTAAAATACGGGGAATAAAACAGATCACCAGACTGAAAAAGTTTCCTCCCACATCCCCAACAGAATAGAAGGGAGAAAACGCGAAGGATAACAGGCTGGGGTTGATGGTATTGTTAACCAGGCTGGTACAGCCAAATACAAATCCCAGAAATCCGCCCCGCTTCGGGCCCAGCAGCACCGAACCGATAATCACCGGGACGTGGATTAAGGTGGCCTTGATTACCACCAGATTGATATATCCCAGAAATGGGATAAAGGCCATGAGGATGATGATTGCTGCAAACAACGCTGTCAGCACCATCTGATACGTTTTTTTGTTCATTTTTTTTCTCCTTTTATGTTTGATACAGGTTCCGAAGAATCCCGTTCAATGGGAGTGTAGCACAGTCCGGGAAAAATGGCAAGAGAATTTCGACACAAAATTTTTCCCGGCCCATCTTCCCGCTGCGGTCCCTTTCCTTCCCAATCCCCTCTTCCTTCCCTAAAATGCGGCCGTACAAACAGCATTCCTGCCCCTGTACGGCCGCATTTCCTCTCATATTCCTTTGATTTTCAAACTTTTAGTTTTCCTTCATTTTCAGGATATAAAATCCGTCGTCCAACGCATCAATGATAATGCAGCCCCGGTCGTCTACGATTACATCTTCCGTAGTGGCATTCCTGGGCCCCGGGAAGCCGGGGAAGTAGGATTCTTCCGGATTCTGGGTGGGATTGGGGGGAATAAAGTATGCCAGCTCTTTAATATAATAAGGATCGGATACATCATAAACCCGAAGCCCGGCATGGAAATAGCAGCAATAGACCCGGTCTCCCCGCTGCTCCAGCCAGGGCTTGCCGTCCATGGGCTCGTGGAGGTTGTGGGGGCCGAAGGGGCCCTGGCAGCCTAACTGCATTTCGTTAAAATTCCGGTACGGGAAATTTTCCGGTACTTCCGGATAGGGGAATTCTGCAATCAGCGTCGGCTTCTCCGGATTCCGCACATCAATCATATGAATATTGTTCATCGCCTGTGCCATATTTTCTTCCTGCAGGACCTTGGGTGGGAAGAACTGGAACCGCTCTCCTTCATTGGTTACCACTACCAAATCCCGGCCCGGCAGCGGCAGCGCCGTATGGGTTCTGGCTCCTGCATGATAGCTGGAAAAGGCCGGCATCAGACGCAGGTTGCCCAAGCATCTGGGACGGCTGAAGTCCGATACGTCCAGCACATAAAGCCCGTCTCCGCAATAGCCCAGATAAGCCTTGTCTCCCACTACAAAGGGCGGCCCGTGCATCCAGCCTTTGTCCATGAAAGCCGGAACATGGGGAGCGTGGGGATCGAAGGTGCGTCCCGGATACCCGTCCGCATACTGCTCCGGAGACCACCAGCGTCCCACCTCATAAGGATGAGCCGGATCTGCAATGTTCACAATCCGGTAAATCATCCCTTCAAAGCCGCGGCATTCACAGGAAAGATGCACCAGATCCCCGCCGTTATACATAAAACGGTGTACGCCGATGGAATGGGGAACCCCGCAGTCCCAATAGCCCAGGAACTTGGGATTCTCCGGATCTTCCTTCAGGCTGTAAATACGAATTCCCACTTCACAGGGAATATCCGCCAGCTCATGCTGCTCTACCAGCTGGCCCGGGCCACTGCCGGCGCTCATGGCAATCACCATTTTATCGTCGGCAATCTGGATCTTCGGCGTGGTGGTCGTCGGATTCTCCTCCGGCCGGAACGGTAAAAACTTTTTAATAAATTTCGGATTCTTCGGGTCTGTCACATCGGAAATCATCACACCCAGCATCCCGTTGGGCCTTCCGTCAAACGCTGCACCATACAAGTAGTATTTTCCCGCCTCAGTCTTGTAAAGCGCCATCTGGAACATACCGCCGGTACGATCCAGGTCACAGAAGGAAAGCACTTCCAGATTCTTAATATAGCCTTCGTTGCCTTCGCCCTTTGCATAAAACTTCTCTGACATCTGCTGCACTCCTTTTCTTCAAATAATATCCTGGAGCCCTTCTCTGGTTCCCCTTCCCCCTCTTCCGGTTTCTTCGGTACGTTGGGATTGAAACCCTTTAAGCTCTATATCATATATTATATATTATTTTTCCTTAAAACACAACGAAAGGAATCGGAGCGCTGCATGAAAAATCGTCATGTTTTCATTCGATTTTTGAAAATGGGACCATATATTTAGGGGTTAGATAACCCGAAATCCATAGTAAGCATCCCCGGATTCGTATGTGACATGAAGCTCATAGGTACCCTTTGCCATTTCGCCTTCCAGCAGAATCGTATCCCCCTCCATTGGAACCGGATCCGCAACCCCGCAGGTGGAATCCTCTATCCAATAGCATACGGTATATTCCTGCATCCCCGAAGGCAGGCGAAGTTCAATTTTCCCGTCTGTCCGCTCCAATTCTATCACGGCTATTTCCTGCCAGCCCTGTGGTTCCCCGCTGCAGGCATTCACGCTTTGTGCGGTACCGTCCGCAAGAGATACCGTCCAGCTATAGGTGCCAAGCGTGGCATACGTACAGTTTACGGTTTTTCCGTCTGTCGTAAGCAACCCTACTGCAGGCGGTTGATCCCCCTCCGCCGCCAGCCGCACCAGCTCCAAAAATTCCGTCACTTCTTCCGCACCGCCGGACTGCGTGTTCTCCCAAAGCCCTAAAATGTGGCCATAGGAACCGTTCCCCTTCCATTCACTGTCCCGAAGCAGCAATGCAAATTCCGCTGCCGATGCTTCCAACAGCATATTTGCTTCCGCCAGGGACGGCTGATAAATTTCCGGTCCAAAAGCGTACACCAGTTCTTTACTCTTGGAAACCCCCGGTTCCTTATAACGAATCTTCAGGGTCGCCCATTCCTTGGCGGCCTCTCCGTCCACCGGCTCGCTGTTCTGGTATTTCAGAGAAATCCCGTCCCCGGCCTCTCCTGCCCAAACCACCTCATATAGGGCTGTGACCGTATGCCCTGCGCCGATCTCCCCGGCATCCTTGGTATCGTCCGTAAAATCCTCCGCATTCAAAAGCCGGTTTTCATAGCCCAAAAGCCGGTACTGGGAAATCTGAAGCGGATTAAATTCCACCTGAAGCTTCACGTCCTCCGCCACGGTATACAAGGTACTGCCCAATTCCTCTGTCAATACCCGCCGGGCCTCCATCAGGGAATCAATATACGCATAATTTCCGTTTCCCGCATCTGCCAGGGTTTCCAGCTTATTATCCTTGAAATTCCCTTCCCCAAAGCCCAGAACCGACAGATAGATACCGCTTTTCCGTTTCTGCTCAATCAAGGTTTTTAACTGGCTTTCGCTGGTCTGCCCGATATTCAAATCCCCGTCGGTCGCCAGGATAATGCGGTTATTCCCATTCGGCAGGAAATGTTCCTCCGCCAAAGCATAGGCCGTTTCGATTCCGGCACTCCCATTAGTGGAGCCTGCTGCCTCCAGATACTGCAGTGCCTCCTGAATCTCCCCTTTTTCATTTCCCCGGGCCCCGTCCAGTACGATCTGATCCATCCCGGCATAAGTGACGATGGACACCCGGTCCTTTTCTCCCAAATGATCCACCAGCATTCCAAATGCCTGCTTCAGCAGCGGAAGCTTATTGGGTTCATCCATGGAACCGGACACGTCCAATAAAAACACCAGATTGGATTTGGGGGAATCCGCAAAATCAATTGCTTCCGTCCGAAGCCCAATCCGTACCAGTCCATGCTCCGGCTGCCAGGGACAATCCGTTCCGTCAATGGTCACGCCAAAGGGTTCCCCTTCCTTCGGCAGCTCATACTCATAATGAAAATAATTCACGATCTCTTCCAGGCGAACGGCCCCGGCCGGAATCTCCTCCGGGGATTTCCCCTGCATCAGCATCCTGCGCACATTACTGTAAGACGCCGTATCCACATCTGCGGAAAACGTAGACAACGGATTCAGGGATACCTGTAAAAAGCCGTTTTCCGTCACTGCCCGGTATTCCTCCGTCTGAAAATTCTCCTGAGGCATCGCCCCGTCTACTTCGTCCGCCATGAGCCCGGCTCCTGCTTCTTCGGAAGCAAATTCCTGCTTCGTTCCATCACTGCTGCCTTCATCGGCGCTTCCTTCCACATGCTCTGCCGTTGGTCCGTTCCAATCCGCATTTTTCGGCCCGCCGCAGCCGGTCAGGCTGCAAGCCAACAAACAGAATGCCAAAACCAAAGCCATTCCGGCACGTTTTGCCCTGCTACCCGGGTGCCGCTTCCCGGCGGTTCCGGTTCCCATCCCGTTTTGTTCTCTGAATTCCGTCCCGCGTTGTTCTCTGAATTCCGTCCCGTTTTCTTCTCTGAATCCCTCTCTGCTTTGCCCTCTGTACTTTTTCATCATATCCCTCCTAAATAAAGCAATTTTCTGTTTCCGCCGAAACCCGTTTCTTTTTGTCTGCCCTTATTAAGGATACGGAACATGATTCTGCTTTTATGGAAGAATTTCCAATAATTTTAAAACTTTTTCTTCTTTCCCCAGCCGCAGCCTTCGTCTGCCCGCCAGCATCTCTTCCGTATATGCCGTTCCTTCATACAAAATCTCTACTTCTTCTCCTATCCGGTAGCCGCCGTCCCCCTTCACGACCTCTGCCCGAATCCAAAGCCCCTCCGCTCCGCTCCAAGCCTCCGTTACCTGAACTTCAAGCTGAACCTCCGGTAGCTTTTCCGAACTCTGCGATCCTTCTCCGAAGCCCTGGTGATCTTCTCCGGAAGTATCCTGTTTTGCCTCTTCCGGTATTGCCTCTCCGGCGGTTCCCCCATCCGAATCGGTTCTGCCCGTGTCTTTCGCAGATCCACTATTCTCCGGATTTTCCGTATCGGCTTCCATACCGGAGGAAAGATCCTCCGCACCTACTTCTCCTGCCTCATTCCATTCGCTGCTTTCCGCCGTTGTTTCCGCATCAGACGCCTCGTCGGACATCAAAGCGCCTGTATTTTCCCCACCAGCCGCGGTATCATACAGCTCCTGGCGGCTCAAACCGGACTTGCTGCCATCTTTCCCTCCATAGATCCCATACATCGTATAGGAAACCGGTAGGATCAAAAGGAGCGCCATTGCTGCAATACACAAATATTTTCGAACATGTGTTCTCTTTTTTTCAAAAACCACTATTCGTTCTGCTTCCGAAGCTTCCACTTGTTCCGCTTCCAGGGCTTTTGTCCGTTCCGCCTTCGGGGCTTCCACCTGTTCCGCTTCCGAAGCTCCTGTCTGTTTCGGTGCAAGATTTCTTTCAATTTCTTCCCACATATCCGGGACTTCCATCATTTTTATATTCCTATAAGCATTTTCTAATTCTTTTTCTGAAAATTCCTTCATCCTTGCACCTCCTGTCCGTTTTTCTGATATCTGCGCAATTTTTCAATCCCCTGCCGGTACAGCCAGGAAACCGTCCCCTGAGGCTTTCCTAAAATCCCCGCAATTTCCCGGAAAGTCAGCTGTCCCAAAATCTTCAAATTCAGAACCTCCCGTTCATTGAACTTTAACTGCTCCATCGCCTCCCGAAAACTGATGCTTTCCACTACCTCATCTGCGATATCCTCTCTTTGCAGCTTTGGTGTATCCAGCTCTTCCATCGGAAGCTCCCGCTTTTGTTTCCGCAAAAAATCAATGGCCATATTCCTTGCAATCGTCAAAAGCCAGGCCCTGTGCTTCCCGCCGAACCGATAGGTGTCCGCTTTTTCCCAAAGCCGGATAAAAAAATCCGAAGCAATATCCTGGGCATCCTCCCTTTGCCTAACCATATCATAAACCACCGTATAAATCAGGCCCGCATACGCCTGATAGATACGCTTCAATCCATCCTTTTCTCCTGCCTGAATCTGCCGGACACAGGCTTCGAACTCTTTTTCCTCCAAAATTTCCCCTCCTGATCACGATACGGTTTTACTTTTTCGTATTTATGGTAAAAAAAATAATAGCACACTTATTGAAAAAGTACAAATGAAAGCGTATAATCAGGAATGGTTTTAAAATTAAAATTTTTAAAATCGGGAACTTTTTTAGAAATGCTGCAAAATAAGAATTATTTCAGAAAGGACTTTTTCATATGGAATCTATGATTATCCCCGAAAACTACCAGTCACAGCTGGACTTACACGATACCCAGATCGGTATTAAAACGGTCAAGGATTTTTTTCAGAAGCTGCTTTCAGAACGCCTGAACCTTCACCGGGTATCCGCCCCTCTGTTTGTGGATCCGGATTCCGGCCTGAACGACAACCTCAACGGCGTGGAACGCCCGGTCACTTTCGGAATTAAGGAGCAAAATGAAAAAACGGCAGAAATTGTCCACTCCCTTGCAAAATGGAAACGGTTCGCCCTGCAGAAATACGGGTTTTCCGTTGGAGAGGGTCTGTATACGGATATGAATGCCATCCGCCGGGACGAGGACACCGACAACATACACTCCATTTTTGTAGATCAGTGGGATTGGGAAAAAATTATTCGAAAAGAAGACCGTACCATGGGTACCTTGAAGGAAACGGTACGAATGGTTTATAAGGTACTGCGGAAAACCGAGAAATATATGGCAATTCAATATGACTATATTGAAGAAATCCTGCCCCATGACATTTTTTTCATTACGACTCAGGAGCTTTTTGACCGCTACCCCGGCTATACCCCCAAGGAACGGGAATATGCCATTTCCAGGGAAAAAGGGGCCGTCTGCATCCTGCAGATCGGAGATACCCTCACCTGCGGGGAACGGCACGACGGACGGGCGCCGGACTATGACGATTGGGCCTTAAATGCCGACATCGTCGTATATTATCCGGTTCTGGATATTGCCCTGGAGCTGTCCTCTATGGGAATCCGGGTCGACCGCGAAGCCCTGCTCTCCCAGCTTGAGAAAGCAGGATGTCCTGACCGGGCAAAGCTCCCCTTCCAAAAAGCCATTTTAGAGGAACAGCTTCCCTACACCATCGGCGGCGGAATCGGCCAATCCCGTATTTGTATGTTTTTCCTGCGGAAAGCCCATATCGGCGAGGTGCAGTCCTCTCTTTGGCCGGAAGAAACGGTACGTTTGGCAGAGCAGCATGGGATTCGGCTGTTATAATGCAGGGGATTGCACCAGTTAAAAAACAGCGGCGGACTTGTGTAGTCTGCCGCTGTTTTTAATTTTTATTTTTACAATTTTCATAAAATATTATAATCAAAATATTTTATCCAAAATTCATTAATTCATTGTTATACAGCCGTTTCCGCAATAATCCCTTCCCGGTACGCTTTCAGCAGCTCTGTCAAATCCCGGATATTCTCCCGGATTTCTTTTCCCACATCCGTGTCCGCAACGGTTTTCCGGTGTACGGAATGCTGAACCAGTACCATATGGGAATGTACGTCGCTTTCACTCTGTACGGCCTTTTCCACCGATTCAAAGGGTTCATGGGCGGCCAGCAGCAATCCGTAGGAATTGTAAATCAGGGTATAGCCTGCGATCCCGGTCTTGGGCTGATATGCTTTGGAAAAACCGCCGTCAATAATCAGGAGCTTTCCGTTGCACTTTACCGGAGATTCTCCTTTTTTGGATTCCACCGGAATATGGCCGTTGATAATATGGGAACCCTCCGCCGACAGTCCGAATTCCATCAGAATCTTATTCACAATTTCTTCTTTTTCGATCAATTTATAGTAGGGATTTTTCGGCTCCTTATGGGTGGCTTTATCCGCAATAAAATACCGTTCAAACGTGGTCATTTTCGACTTTCCGAATACCGGGGAATTGGCATTTTTCCAAATAAACCAAAGAATATCAAGGCCCTTTTGCTTCTCCTGGGGCTCTATGGCAAAATAGCCCTTTCTGGCATAATTCTCCAGCACATCGTAAAGGGCTTTTCCGCTGTAATCCTCCCCATAGATATTTACTTTCTTAAAGGTCCCGTCCTCATTAAAAGGCACGCAGCCATGGTACAGCAAATTCGAATTGTATACTTTATACAGGCTGCCCTTGGAAAATAAAAACCGGATATGCCGCTGCAGCCGTTCACAGTTTACAAACGCCTGGGTCAGCCGTTCAATTACATCTGCTTCCTCCGAAGTCAGTTCATAGGGCTGCTTGGGGTCCATGGTGGGGAAGTGCTTGGTTTTCAGCGGATATTCCTTCCCCTCCACAATCACCGTCCCTTTTTCCAGATCCATTTTATCCAACAACAGACGATGCTCCATCTTAAATTCCGGCCGACGCAGAATCAGCTGCCCTTCCAGCTTGAATTGAATGATGGAAATGGCCTTGTGCATTTTCTCATCCAGCAGCGCATCCTTTAAATCATATTCTTCTTCCCGATAATCCAGCTTAAAAGCCTCGCAGGTATCCTTTTCATATTTGGTCATGGCAAGGCGGGCCAAAGGAATCAGGTTGATCCCGTATCCTTCCTCCAAAGTATTCAGGTTCCCGTATTTTGCGGAAATGCGGATCACATTGGCAACACAGCAGGGATTTCCCGCTGCCGCCCCCATCCATAACACATCGTGGTTTCCCCACTGGATGTCCACGGAATGGTGCTCCATCAAGGTATCCATGATCAGGTGGGGGTATGGCCCTCTGTCAAAAATATCCCCTACCACATGAAGATGATCCACCACAAAACGGCGAATCAGGTTGCACAAAGCTACAATCAACTCCGGCGCCCGCTTGGTATGGATTACAGAATTCACAATCTCGTTGTAATACGCTTCCTGATCCGACATGTCCTGCCGTCCGGTCATCAGCTCCTCTATCACATAGGCAAAATCCCTGGGCAGGGACTTGCGCACCTTTGACCGGGTATATTTGGATGACGCTGCCTTACAGATTCTGGTCAGGCGGTAAATCGTAACCTTATACCAATCCTCAATATTTTCTTCCTGCTTCTGAATCTGCTTTAGCTTTAACTCCGGATAATAAATCAAGGTAGCAATGGCTTTTTTCTCGGACAGGGAAAACGTATTGCCGAATTCGTCTTCAATTTTCCGCTTAATAGCCCCGGAACCGTTTTTCAAAATATGCTGAAACTGCTCGTACTCCCCATGGATGTCCGTAATAAAATGCTCCGTCCCCTTCGGGAGGCTCAAAATTGCCTGCAGATTAATGATCTCCGTTGCCGCCGACGCAATGGTCGGATACTGCTTTGATAACCCCTTCAAATATCTGACATCTGTTTCCTTCATATATATCCCCCTTATTTTTACTTTGTCGCAATGATAATGCCTGCCCCACCTTATTGCAATAACACGCCTGTCGCACCTTATTACAATGATGGCCTGCCTCACCTTGCTGCGATGACATCGCCCATATTATATAGTCCGGCCGGTTTCCCTTTCAGGAACTTTGCCGCCTCAATGGCTCCCTTAGCAAATACACCCTTGGAATAAGCCGTATGCTGAAAGGTAATGACTTCGTCCGTACCTGCAAAAATGACTTCATGCTCACCTACAATATTTCCGCCCCGCACCGCCTGGATTCCGATTTCCTGCTTCTCCCGTTTTTTTTGCTCCTTCGTCCGGTCATACTGATAGGTATACGCTCCGTTTCGGGCTTCGTTTAAGGCATCTGCCAGGGCCAGGGCCGTACCGCTGGGGGCATCCACTTTTTGATTGTGGTGTTTTTCCACAATCTCCATATCGAAGCCTGCCGGGGCCAGGACCTGCGCCGCCTGCTTCAGCAAATCCAGCAGCATATTGATGCCCAGGGACATATTGGCAGATTTCAGCACTGCCGTTTTCTCCGCCGCCTTTTGAACTGCCGCTTCCTGTTCCCCGGTCAGTCCTGTGCTGCAGAGCACCACCGGGATCTGACGCCGGACGCTGTACGCAAGCAATGCATCCACCGCCTTTGCAGAAGCAAAATCAATGATTGCATCTGCCGTCACATCACAGTCTTCTATGTTGGTAAAAATCGGATATTCCTCCTCTTTCTGCTGAAAAAGGTCTATCCCTGCAACAATTTCAATCTCATCCTCTTCCCTGCACAGGCTGCTCACCACTTGTCCCATCTTTCCATTGCAGCCATGAAGTATCACTTTTGTCATATGTGCGCCTCCTCGTTGTCTTTATCATAGTAAAATTTTACAAAAAATGCAACTGTTTCTTCGCTTTTATTCCTCTTTTTCCTCGCCCTCTGATCCCGTTTCCCAGGCTCACGGCAGCCTTCCTCCCGCAGCAGTCCTTGCTTATTCACCTCATTTAAAAAGCTGCCCTTCCCTTTGGATGCCTCCTGCGGACTTCTTCCGTCCGCAGGTGTTTTCCAAAGCCGAAAAGCAGCTTCTATGATTTCCACAAAACAGGCTGATTCTGCCATAAACGAAATACGGTTACTTACGAAAGCGCAATTCCAAACTCCTGCATCGCCTTCTTCAGCTGCTCCACATGCTCCGGTTCCATGGGCGACAGGGGCTCACGCAGCGGCCCCACCTGCCATCCCATCAGGTTCATGGCAGTTTTTACCGGAATCGGGTTTACCTCGCAGAACAAAGCATCGCAAAGGGGCAGTGCTTTTAACTGCATCTTCAAGGCTTCCTCCCGGTTCCCTTCCAGATAATTCATAACCATATCGTGGGTAAACTTCGGGGCAATATTGGACATAACGGAAATTACGCCGATTCCCCCTGCCGAAAGCAGCGGAATCACCATCCCGTCCTCACCGGAATACAAATCAAACTCCCCGTTGGTCAGCTGCTGAATCCGAAGGGCATTGGTAATATCCCCGGTGGCATCCTTAATACCCACAATATTGTCTGCTTCCTTCGCCAGTGCCGCAACCGTGGCAGGCAGTATATTACAGCCCGTACGCCCGGGTACGTTGTACAATATGATCGGTACATCCACCGATGCGGCCACCTTTGTATAATGCCGGATCAAACCGTTTTGAGTGGCCTTATTATAATAGGGTGTTACCACCAGCAATCCGTCCACCCCGGCCTTCGCTGCATCTACCGAAAGCTGAACCGCGGTCAGCGTGCTGTTTGAGCCGGTTCCCGCAATAATCGGAACCCGCTTCTTTACCATAGCTACTGCGGCCCGGATACACTCACTATGTTCTTCTTCCGACAACGTAGAGGATTCCCCTGTAGTTCCCGTTATAATAATCGCATCCGTTCCCTTTGCAATCTGATCGTTGATGATTTCCTCCAGCTTATCGTAATTTACCTCATAATTTTCTTTCATAGGCGTGACAATTGCAACACCTGCTCCTTTAAAAAGCGCCATTTCCTTACCTCCTGATTCCATCATTTACTTTATGCAGGTTTTCAAAAATAGTTCCTGCCAAAATACCTTTCTGTAAAAAAGATTGCGCACCGAGCAGCCATTATGTTCGTTCCGATCATGTGCTGCATTGCCAAAACAGAAAAAGAGCCGTTCCAACGAGCGGCTCCCAGACTCCATAACAGCAGACAGACTCCTGTCCATTTATGATGTATCCTCGATAGCGCCCCATCCATAACCAGATGACAGTCATAGAATTATTCATCCTATGCCCAAGCAGCCTTCCTGCAGGAAAAGACCCTTTCGGCGCTCTCCCCTTTCCCCAATCTTCCTCTGCGCCTGCCGCATCCGATTGGCTACTGATGAATTACGCAACCTCTATCTTCCTTTTCATTTCGTATTTACCTAAATACTATAGCACTTCCCTATAGCCTTGTCAACGAAGAATTTCACGGCTCTATCTGCTGCTCCGATTTACCGTCAAAATTCCTCTCGGTTCCATATCCGCCCACTACAGGGAAAACTGACAAAATCAACGGCCTTTTTCCGTTAAAACAGCTTGTATCTCATAAACCTCATCTGCGTATTTATGCAGTTTTGGTTCCAATACGCGCCCGGTAAAGATCAGTTCCATATCCTCCGGTTTCGCTGCGAGAAGTGTCTCCAGCTCCTCATCCGAGATTACATGGTTATTCAGAAGTCCCAAAAATTCATCCAATATCAGTACATTACATTCCCCTGTCACCAATACCTTCTTCGCAAAATTGAATCCATTTTTAATATTCATGAATTCTTCTCTTTTTTCTTCTTCCGAAAGTTCATCATAGCCTTCCTGTGATTTCTCAAATCGGAAGAATTTTATTTCCGGTTCCAGACGACGGATGAAGGATATCTCATCGTCGTTTTTTTCTTTCAGGAACTGAATAATAATTACAGAATTTCCCTGACTTGCCGTTTTGATTGCATATCCCAGGGAAAATGTGGTCTTTCCCTTTCCTTCTCCATAATAAATCAAAACATTTCCTTTACTCATCTTTCTACCTCTGCTTTCTCAGTGGAGATAAATTATGTACTTTGTTTTTCCAGATTTTTCTAAAATACCACAAATTGTCAAAAAAAGCAAGTTTTTCGTAATTTTTCCTATTATTCAGTCTAAATATTCAATTTTACTGACGGATACCTCATAGGCAATCCGTTTCTGCGTTTCACTTTCCGAAATCTTTTTCAAATACTCCCGGCTCTGAATCCTTCCATATACTTGTACATGCCCGCCGATTTCAAATCCCGAAGCATATCTTGCATTCCTGCCCCAGCAAATACAGGGAATATAATCGGATTTTCCATAAGAACGATTGACTGCAATCAGCAAATCCGCAATCTCCCGTCCCAGAGGAGTCTTCCGGTAAATCGGCTCTTTGCAGATATAGCCATCCAGAAAAATCTGATTGCTTTTTTCCCCATCCGTCATTTCGTCTACAAATTCCAGTTCTCGTACAAATACAGACAATACCAGCCTGTTCCGTTTTTCCTCATGCCGGTTATAGGAACGGAATTGACCATTGACCCGCATAATCTGTCCAATATAACTCTTTTCGGTATTGATCAGCCTTTCCGATATCATCAGCGGAATGCTGTCCGCAAAATTGCTCAGCCTGTTTACGGATACATCCACCATATAAAAGCCTTCCCCAAATACCTCGTGACTATAACGAAAATCGGAAATAACCTCACCTGTAACTGTTACCTGATTGTTTTCAAAAATTTTATCTGCCATGAATTTGTTTTCTCCTTCCTCCCGCCTGTTTCTTTCAGGCTTCTTGTACATCGACGGCATATCGATTCACTGTGTATTAATATTAATATTCCGGAATATCTGGGTTTAGAACTTATCTGCTGTTGTTGTAAAACGCAGTTTTTTCCCCAGTGCTTAGTTAGCATATCAGAACAGGACAAGATTTTTTCGCAATTCATGTCGATAGTGTGATTTTTCTCTTTACGAATCTTCTCTTTTCCGGTACAATACCAATAGCCCGGATTACAGAAGCCCTGTATTCCAGGGTCTGATACAATTTGCAGCACAT
>CAJUSQ010000030.1:6177-24783 GCA_910588885.1 uncultured Lachnospiraceae bacterium | reverse complement strand
TAAGATTTTTTGAAGGAGGATGAGAATTATGTCAATGGAGATTACAAACAATTATAGCAATGTGGAACAGATTGATACAGAAAAAGAAGTGCAGACAAAAGCAGTAAAAAAGGAAACAGAGAAGAAAAGTACATATGGGAGCAAGAAGGGAATATTCAGAATACCTGAATAATAAGTATGCCTGCCTGACACCAACAAAAGACAGTTCCGTGTCAATCAATTCAAGCCTGCTTTCAAAGGCGGCATCTAATCCCCAAACGGCTGAATGGCTGGATAATACGCTCTGCGGGGTATGCGGAAAGCGGCTGACCAGGAGGAACGGGACGGACCTTTACTGTAACCGGGGTTATATGGTGAAGGACTGCGAGTGCAGACAGGTGGTGCTGGGGGAGTTGAAGAGGAAACTGCGGCGGGTTCTGGATGAGGAGGAGCTGAGGCTGGAGAAGCGGGCGGATGTGGCGAGGTCTTTTCTGAATGTGGGGGAGATGACGGAGGAGATTTGGGAGCAGTTCGTGAAGGGAGCCTGTGTGTATCCGGATGGGAGGATTGAGGTTTGGTGGAATTTTGGGGATGAAATGGAGCTAACATCCTGATAGGTTTTTCCATTATTTGTGTCAACAATAAATGTCAGAAAAACTGACATTTATTGTTGACTTTTTTGCTGATTTTGGGTATACTGATTTATGAAGTGGAGGTGGAAACTATGTATGAAAGATTGAAGGAAGCAAGGAAAAACCTAAAACTGTCACAGGAATTTGTTGCTCGTCAGATGCGTCTTTCCAGGCCGACAATCAGTGCGATAGAATCCGGACAGAGGAAAGTTACGGCAGAGGAACTTGCCGGGTTTTCTGAACTGTACGGGATAAGTGCGGATGAATTGATGTATGGGAAGGCTTCTGAGGATGCACAAGTGGAAATGTTCGCACGTGCTTTTTCAGAACTGTCAGATATAGACAGGCGGGAGATTATGAGCCTTATTGACTTTAAACGCAGATATAAGGAGACGATGAATGGCTGACGTGTCGGAGAATCTTTATAGCCAAGGGATGTCTCCACAGGTGTTGGCCGAAAAAGTCCTTGAGGACAGGCTGGGCAGGGAAATGCCTTCAATTCCAATAGATCCGTTTAAGCTGATGCGCGAATATGGGATTGTGTACCAGTTTATGGGTTTTAAGGATTTGGAAGGTATTTACCTTGTGCCGGAGGATGGCAATGACATTCCATTGGTAGGCATCAACTATAAAAGGAAAATTACAAGGCAGAGATTTACTGCGGCACATGAATTGTGCCATCATCTGAAAGACCGTAGTAACGAAGCGTGCCCTATAAGGACTACCCAAAATGGAATAGAGCGCTTTGCCGAGCAGTTTGCGGCCGAACTGCTTATGCCTAAAAGGCTGTTTTTGGCTGTGGCCGGCGAGTATACAGATAACGGGAAAGTTTCATTGGACAGTGCCCTGCAGATTGCGGAGCGCTTTGGCGTGAGCTTCCGCTCCTGTGTGCTCAGGCTTGCATATACTTTCCATATTCTGGATGGTGAATATGCAGATTTGAACAAGAGGATTTCAGAGTATAAGCCGGATAAGAAAAAAGCTGTCTTAGGCATGGACGTTGAAAATATAGACTTGCTCAGACAGGCGGTGGATTCTTATGAATTTTATTTTGTAATAAAGCCTGATATCATGTGGTATAAGTTTAAGAATGAATTTATCTATAACGAAAACAGGATGGAGGGGCTTGACCTTGATGAAGAAGAGGTTGCTGAGATTGTTACGGATTTGAGGATGAACTGTCAGGAGAGTGCGTACTGCCAGGAAAAATATGAGGATATTATTCAGGTGGTCGGGCATGCGGCATTGTATGATTATGTGTTGGAGACAGAGGACAAGCTGACGATTTATAAGCTGCTTGATTTGAATAAGAAATTATTTCAATATGCACCTTTCCCTGAAGAAGCGGGAAAGACGAGGACGGATAACAATCTTGTGCTGGGGGCGAAATTTGAGACGGTTGACTGGCGCGAAGTTGCGATGGAACTGGTGAAGCTACAGGTGCCGGTTGAGGACTTGATGCGGGATGCCAATAAACTGACCATCAGTGAGTATGTGCTGCAGGCACTGAAAATTCATCATCGCATTACACAAATCCATCCTTTCAGAGACGGAAACGGCAGAAGTTCCAGAGCTTTGCTGAATTGGATGCTAAGGAAAAAGGGGCTACCACCAATCTATTTTAAGCTTACAGAAAAAGAATCTTATTATAAGGCATTAGAGAAAGCGGACGGGCAGGGAGATTATTTAGAGTTATTGAGAGTGACGATTAGAGAACTATTTAGAACAATCATGAGAAAGAGCTGATAGAAGGGGCTTCTTTGGAAGTCCTTTTTATTATGCGGTCAATTATTTGAAAAACTTGTTAGTCCTATATTGACAGAATCGGGCGGCTGTGGTGCAGGAAAAACACGCTTCTTCTGCAAGCCCAACGCCATGCAGTGCAAAGCTATGAAAGATGACCCTCAATACAGAGAAAAAATTCTTTCATTGATTCAAAGAGATTGGGGCGATTCGATTGCGAAGCAGGAACAGGAAAGAAGCCGTCTATTACAGTCATGGAACAATGAAAGGCTGTTATCGAAAGCGTCTATTGCTTATGAAGCAAATGTTTTGACGGAAACTGTTACAGATACGGCTTCCCTGCTTGGCTGATAAGGGGCATTTTGCCCGGGCTTATCATAAGGGGGCATGAGAAGTTAGATAAGGAATATGAAAATAGTTCTTTATTTAATTGCGTTGGATTTTCCGATACCGGGTTATCCGTTGTCGGGTTAAGTTAAGTAAACCCCTCGTAGTTCATACCAAATAACGTCGAAATATCGTTGCTTTCATCACAAATTTACTTGTCCATAAAAAATCCTCCGTTATAATATATTTGCACATATATCAAAGTTCTCCGAGGAAGAAACACTCTGCCTTGAACAGTATGAATGGAAACGCAAAGAAAACCACATACCGGATGATGTCTTTGTTCATATTGATATCCCTTTAACACTTGAGCATCAAATACAGTTGATGAAAAATGCAGGTTTTAGAGATGTACATATACTTTATGAAAATAAAAGTACAATGATTATAAAAGCCGAAAAATAAACAAAAAAACTTTCATAAAGGCAAAGAGCCAGACGTATGGACGATAAACTTGTGGGAAATCCTCTTCCAGGCGCGCTTTCATTCCTCTAAGAGGCGCCATTTCAGCCCTGGCATAATTTCGATCCCTAGGCCGAATTCTCCATTTCCATCTATAAAATCAATAAAAATATCAGAAAAAGGGTGAAATTTTTTCCGGAATGTTATATGATAAAAGAAAGTTTTTTATTTTTATGAAAAAGGGAAAGTAAAAACGGTTCTAACCGGGAATGTCCGGGAAAGCAGAACCGGAATAGAATGTAAAAAGGAGAAAACATATGGCAAAAGTTGGAATCGTAATGGGAAGTGACTCAGATATGCCGGTGATGGCAAAGGCGGCGGATATTTTAGAAGAACTGGGCGTAGATTATGAAATGACGATTATATCGGCGCACAGGGAGCCGGATGTGTTTTTTGAATATGCCAGGTCCGCAGAAGAAAAAGGGTTCCGCGTGATAATTGCGGGAGCGGGGATGGCGGCCCATTTGCCGGGGATGTGCGCGGCGATTTTTCCCATGCCGGTGATCGGAATCCCGATGCACACCACATCCTTAGGAGGCCAGGATTCCCTGTATTCCATCGTACAGATGCCTTCCGGAATCCCGGTGGCTACGGTTGCAATCAACGGCGGGGCCAACGCGGGACTTTTGGCAGCTAAGATTTTGGCAACCTCAGATCCGGAGCTGCTGAAGCGGCTGAAGGAGTATTCCGAGACCTTAAAAGAACAGGTAATGGCCAAGGATGCCCGTTTACAGGAGGTAGGCTACCGGGAGTACGGGAAGAAATAGGAAAAGCGTCCGGTCACGGGAATGTGAAAGAGACGCCATATGGAAGCAGGAACGAATTTGACAGCAGCAAAGGGAGGAAAAAAATGGATTACAAGAATGCCGGTGTGGATATAGAAGCTGGTTACAAATCGGTGGAGTTGATGAAAAAGCATGTACAGCAGACCATGCGCAGCGAGGTGCTTACGAATTTAGGAGGATTTTCCGGAGCCTTTTCCATGGAGAAATTCAAGGGGATGGAGAAGCCCACCCTGGTGTCCGGTACGGACGGGGTAGGTACGAAGCTGAAGCTGGCTTTTTTGCTGGACAAGCACGATACCGTGGGGATTGACTGTGTGGCCATGTGCGTCAATGACATTGCCTGCGCAGGGGGAGAACCTTTATTCTTTCTGGATTATATTGCCTGCGGGAAAAACGAGCCGGAGAAGATCGCTTCGATTGTCAGCGGTGTGGCAGAAGGCTGTATTCAGGCGGGCGCAGCCCTGATCGGTGGAGAAACGGCGGAGATGCCGGGCTTTTATCCGGTGGAGGAATATGACCTGGCGGGATTTGCAGTGGGCATTGTGGACGAAAAGGACCTGATTACCGGAAAAGATGTAAAAGCCGGGGACGTATTGATCGGCATGGCTTCCTCCGGGGTGCATTCCAACGGGTTTTCCCTGGTACGGAAGGTTTTTGAAATGACGGCGGAGAGCCTGAATACTTATTATGAAGAACTGAATGGAACTCTTGGAGAAGCGTTGCTTGCGCCCACGAAAATTTATGTAAAGGCTTTGCGGAGCCTGAAGGAAAGCGGGATTTCCGTAAAAGCCTGCAGCCACATTACCGGGGGCGGTTTTTATGAAAATGTACCCCGGATGCTGCCGGGGGGAAAACGGGCAGTGATTGAGAAGGACAGCTATCCGGTTCCCCCGATTTTTTCCATGCTGAAACGGCAGGGGGATATTGAAGAAGAGATGATGTACAATACCTATAATATGGGAATCGGAATGATCCTTGCGGTGGACGCAGCGGATGCAGACCGGGCAATGGCAGCAATCCGGGAGGCCGGGGAAACTCCTTATGTGATCGGCAGAATAGAAGACGGGGAAAAGGGAGTGGATCTATGCTAAGGCTGGCGGTGCTGGTGTCCGGCGGCGGGACCAATCTGCAGGCAATCATTGACAATATCGAAACGGGCAGTATTACCAATGCCGGGATTGCAGTCGTGATCAGCAACAATCAAAATGCGTATGCCCTGACCCGGGCGGCAGACCACGGAATTGAAGGGCTCTGCATTTCCCCAAAGGACTATGAGAGCAGGGAAGCGTTCCATGAAGGGCTGCTGGCGGCTTTGGAGGAACGGCAGGTGGATTTGATTGTGCTGGCCGGATATTTGGTGGTGATTCCGGAAATCATGATACGGAAATACCGTAGCCGGATTATCAATATCCACCCCTCCCTGATTCCGTCCTTTTGCGGAAAGGGCTATTATGGGCTGAAGGTACACGAAGGGGCCCTGGCACGAGGCGTAAAGCTGACCGGGGCTACCGTTCATTTCGTGGACGAAGGCACCGATACCGGGCCGATTATTTTACAAAAAGCGGTAGAGGTGGAACCGGAGGATACGCCGGAGACCCTGCAGCGGCGGGTAATGGAGCAGGCGGAATGGCAGATCCTGCCGAAAGCCATTGATTTGATTGCAAACGGCCGGGTGGCGGTAAAAGACGGCCGGGTGGTGATTCAGGAGGAAAGCAAATGAAAGTATTAATTGTTGGAAGCGGCGGCAGGGAACATGCCATTGCCTATGCGGTTGCAAAAAGCCCCAGGGCAGAGAAGATTTACTGTGCGCCGGGGAACGGCGGCATTGGGCAGCTGGCGGAATGCGTGGACATCGGGGCTATGGAATTTGAACGCCTGGCGGCTTTTGCCCAGGAACATGCCATTGATTTTACCATTGTGGGGATGGACGACCCGCTGGTGGGCGGGATTGTGGATGTTTTTGAAAAAAGGGGGCTTAAGGTATTCGGGCCAAGGAAGAATGCTGCCATTTTGGAAGGATCAAAGGCTTTTTCTAAGGACTTAATGAAAAAATACGGGATTCCTACGGCAGGATATGAGAACTTTACCGATGCGGATAAGGCTTTGGAATATCTGAACACCGCCAAATACCCCATTGTCTTGAAGGCAGACGGATTGGCTTTGGGAAAAGGGGTTTTGATCTGCAATACCCTGGAAGAAGCACAGGCAGGAGTAAGGTCTATTATGCAGGAGAAGCAGTTCGGCAGCGCCGGAAACCGCATGGTAATCGAAGAGTTTATGACAGGACGGGAAGTATCCGTATTGTCCTTTGTGGACGGGAAGACGATCCGGACCATGACCTCGGCCCAGGATCACAAGCGGGCAAAGGACGGGGATCAGGGTCTGAATACCGGAGGGATGGGAACCTTTTCCCCCAGCCCCTTCTATACGGAAGAGGTGGATGCGTTCTGTCAAAAATATATTTATCAGCCCACCGTAGACGCCATGGCCGCGGAAGGAAGGCCCTTTACAGGGATTATTTTCTTTGGGCTGATGCTGACGGAGGAAGGCCCCCGGGTGCTGGAATACAATGCCCGGTTTGGAGATCCGGAGGCTCAGGTGGTGCTTCCCAGGATGAAAAATGATTTACTGGAGGTAATGGAAGCCTGTGTGGAAGGCACTTTGGATAAAATCGAACTTCAGTTCGAAGACAATGCGGCAGTCTGTGTAGTACTGGCCTCCGAAGGTTATCCGGTTTCTTATGAAAAAGGCTTTGAGATCAAAGGGCTTTCGGCTTTCGAAGAAGCGGAGGGGTATTATTGCTTTCATGCCGGCACAAAGAAATGCCCGGACGGCAGAATCCTGACCAATGGTGGCAGGGTATTGGGAATAACGGCCAAAGGGGCGGATCTGAAGGAAGCCCGGGCCAATGCCTATCAAGCGGCTCAATGGGTGGAATTTGAGAATAAATATATGCGGCAGGATATCGGAAAAGCCATAGACGAAGCCACATAAATACGGCGGGTGGATGAGAAAGGCCATGGACGAAGCCGCATAGTTACGCAGAAGCTGCAAATGAAAGGGGAAATATATGAAGGGCGAAAAAATAAAAGGCGGCATTAAACAAAAGATGATGAAGGGAATCATTATCCCTACCTTGGCAATTTTGTTTGTGGTGGCAGTCATTATATTGGTAACGGTTCAGATTTCCGTCAGCGATATCCGCGCGGAAGAGATTACAGCGGAATCCAGGCAGATTTCGGCGCTGGTCAGCGAGTATTTTACCAGATATATGGAGACTAGCCGGCAGATGGCGGCCAATGAAAATGTAAGATTATTGTTTGAAGAGGTCGGGCCGGGTGAGCAGATCACGGAAGCGGAGCATTTCGAAGCGGTGCTTACCATGCTGACCAATACATATTATACGGATAACGAAAGTATTTTGGATGCCTGGGCTGCGGACATTGATTCCAGCCAGTTTTTCGAGGACGGTGTCAGCGGTTTTGTCAGTGAGCTTGGAAATTACGACGTTACAACCCGGGATTGGTACGAACAGGTGTATAATGCCGGGACCACAATTATTACGGAGCCCTTTGTAAGCAGCTCCACCGGAATTACCGCCAGCAGCGCCATGACGCCTCTATATGATGAAAATGCGGAAATGTTGGGAGTGGCAGCCGTAGAGATAGAGGTAGATACCCTGGCAAAGATGATGGGAGAGCACAAGCTTGGAAATACCGGGTTTTTTATATTGATGACACCCAGCGGACAGATTATATACAGTCCTAAGGCGGATATGATCAATACCTCCATCCATGATTCCGATCTGCCTAAGAATGTGCTGGATGCCATCGCAGCCGGAAAGGATACGGAACTTTCTTATCGCTGGGACGGAACCAAACAGTATGGATGCCTTACGATGATTGGTGATACGGGCTGGTCCGTATTAAGCGGGATGCCCAGCATGGAATATAACGGGGCAATTGTGAAGCTCTGCGCAGAGGTTGTGATCTTTTTCCTGATTGCTCTTGGAATCCTGGTTTGGGTCATCAATAAGATTTCCACCAGTATTGTGAAACCTTTAAAACAGCTGGAAACAGCGGCCGGAAGCATTGCGGAAGGAGATCTGGATATAGAGGTACGGGTTGTGACCGAGGATGAGGTAGGAGCCGTAGCTCATGCCCTGCAGAAGACGGTAGTTCGTTTAAAAGACTATATCGTTTATATTGATGAAATTACGGAAGTGCTGAAAGAAATTGCAGACGGAAATCTGCGGTTTGTGCTGAAGCAGGAATATGCGGGAGAATTCCGTAAGGTAAAGGAAGGTTTGGAAGAGGTTTCCGCCCGGCTGACCTCTACGTTGCAGAATATTGAAGATGCTTCGAACCAGGTATCCGGCGGGGCGGACCAGATTGCTACGGCTTCTCAGTCCCTGGCAGAGGGGGCAACCTCCCAGGCAGCGGCGATCCAGGAGCTGCAGGCGTCCGTAACGGAAATTGCGGAGCAGGTCAATGCCAATGCGGAATATGTGGACAGTGCAAGGGACCGTATGACGGATATGAACCGGGAGCTAGACTTCAGCAATAAGCAGATGAAGAAGGCCGTAGAAGCCATGAATGAAATCAGCAGATGTTCCGGGGAAATTGAAAATATTATTACTTCAATTGAAGAGATTGCGGATCAGACCAGCCTGCTGTCCTTAAATGCATCTATTGAAGCGGCGCGGGCCGGGGAAATGGGCCGGGGCTTTGCAGTCGTAGCCAGCGAAGTGGGAAGCCTGGCGGGAGAGAGTATGTCTGCGGTACAGACGTCGACCTCTCTGATCCAGAATTCTCTGGATGCCGTAAAGAACGGGGTGGAAATTGTGGATACGGCAGCGGCTCAGATGCAGGAAGCTTTAAAGCATATTACGAATCTTAGAAAAATGATTGAAAGCATTGACGAAGCTTCCAAGAGCCAGAACGAAGGGGTAGATCAGATTCGGATGGCGTTGGAACAGGTATCGGAAGTGGTTTCCGACAACTCGGCAATGTCGGAAGAAAGCGCTGCGGCAAGTCAGGAGCTTTCGGCGCAATCCCAGGCATTGACGGAGCTTTTGCAGCAATTTAAATTATGATTTAATATCTGATTTGACAGATGAAAAACCCCCTGCCAACGGCGAAAAGGCGCTGTGGGCAGGGGGTTTTTATTGCCCGGTAAAACGAATGAAACGGGAACCCCATTGAATTACATACGGATTTTAACGGTAAACCTGTGCTTCCGGATAATCGTCGCTGTAGAGCAGGTCGGCTTCCTGTTGGGTAATCAGATTTTCCTCCGGATCTAAAATCCCAAGATCCCGGAACGCCTGCAAGGTATGAGCGCAGTCCGTAGTCAGGGAAATGCTGGTGGCCTGCAGGACGGAATCGTTGTCAACCGTGTCCATTCCGCCATAGTACACGTAAGGAGTTCCCATGGGTACCTGAAAGGTCAGATGCAGGGTGTTGTAATATACCAGGTCGGAAACCTTGTTTTCCCTGGAATAGTCGTAAATATGATAATTCCCTTCCAGTATATCCTGCTTCAGGGACTGGAAAATGCGGGTGCATTGTTCCTGGTTCAAGGAAGTGGATTCCAGATACTCCGAACCCCGGAAAACATCCATAGAGCCGTTTACAAAAAGGAGGGAATCATAGTTTTCCGTAAAATGGTACGACAGGTAATATTCCGGCTGATCGGACAGCTGTTCCAGCAGGCAGAAGGGATATCCCTCCTGGGAAAGGTAGAAATCCTCTATGGGAATGAAATAGCTGCGGGTCAATGTCCGTCCGTTTTTTAAAGTATAAGTGATGTCCAGGGAAGAAGCGTAGGAATTTTCCGAATATTTTCGGAAATATTGCTGTATTTCCTCCCGGGATTCCACTAATTTTTCATGAATTTCTATAATATTCGAATAATCTTCTTCCCTGGCATGTATGGGATAAATGCCGGAGAGGAAGACGGACTGAATCTCCTCCTCCCTGGGAATCTGGGTTTCGATTCCGAACAGGTTCCAGTCAACGGCCAGAAAAAAACACCAGGAAAGGGCCAGGAACACGCCGCATTCCAGGAGACGTTTTTTCCGGAACACAAAGAATTTTTTCTGCAGAAGCATGTCGGAGGCGAAAAAAGCAAGGGCGCCGATACAGGACATGAAAAAAAGCAAAAGCAGCAGGTTCCCACCGGAATAATAAGAGCCTTTCAGGAAATACTGGCCTGCGATGGTACCGTAGATTCCGATGGAAAAAGCCAGAATCCAACGGAAAATCGGTTTCAGGAAGGGGATGGTAACAGGGTCCCCGGCTGTTTCCAGATGTTTTTTCTTATAAATAAAAAATGTAAGAACCAGAATCAGAAGCCCGGCTCCGAAATAGGCGGCTACGCAGCCATACATTTCCGTTATCTGAAACCGGGATTTCGGATTCGGGGCATAAAAGGAGGAAGCGAAAAAGTGGTTGGTCAGGTAATAATAAGGGGATAAGAAATTACCGAACGTACTTTCGGTGCTGCAGATGCCGTAGGACATCAGGTCAATCAGCGAAAAAACCACGGTACGGCAGCCCACAAACAGGAAATTCAGAATGAAATAAAACACCGGAGCAGCCACGATGTTTCCCGCTATCATGACCGCAAATACGGCCAAGGACAGGGCAAAGCAGGAAATGCCCAGGGACAGAAGCAGCCAGTGCATCAAATATTCCAATTGCAGCATGCTTTTCAGGAAGCAGACAACGATTCCGCCCATAAAGGCGACAGCCTGGGGAAGAGCCAAAAAGCACACGCCGGAGAACAGGTTGGAGAGGAACAAGGATTCCCGGCAAACAGGAAAGGCATGCATCATATGACAGCTTCTGGCCTGATATAAATAGGAAAATACGGCAATGGCCGTAATGGCGGCAAAGAGAAAGAAGGGAAGCGGCTTGAGGGCGGATTTTACCACTTCCTGGAGCTGAAGCAGACGATAGGCTTCCAGGCTTAAGTCGGAACGGTTCAAAGGCTTAAGCTCCAGGGCATAAAAAAGCCGCAGGGGCAGGCGCACCATGCATACCAGAAGGTAGGCGGACCAAATAGGCCAGAACCGGGTGATGTTTTTCAAAAAAATGGTTTTATTAAAGTAAGATGTCTTTGACTGCATAGTCGGCACCCCCCATTTCATAAATAAAAATTTCTTCCAGGGTTAATGGAAGCACGTCAATCAGCAGGGGGTGCAGCTTTTCCAGCTCTGATTTGGTCAGCAGAGGATCCCCCTTTACAATAATGGTGTAAACCCGTCCCATATTGGACATGTGCAGGATATCAAATTGTTCCGGCAGGACAGGAAGCCCCTGCTCAAAAGCAATCTGAATCTTGGAAACGGTGTTCTGTAAATCGCAGAGGGAGTGCTCCAACAGCATACGCCCCCGGTGCATGATTCCCACATGGTCGCAGATATCCTCCAGTTCCCGCAGGTTATGGGAGGAAATGAGCACCGTCGTCTGCCGCTCCTGGATATGGCTAAGAATCAGGCTCCAAAGCTGCCTGCGCATCACAGGGTCCAGTCCGTCTACCGGCTCGTCCAATATGAGAAGGGACGGATTGATGCAGAGGGAAAGCCAAAAGGCCACCTGCTTCTGCATTCCCTTGGAAAGCTTGCGGATGCTGCGTTTGACGTCAATGGCAGGAAAAAATTCCTGCAGGCTTTGGAATAGGGATTCGTCAAAGGACGGATAAAGCCCGGCATAAAACCGTTTCATTTCCAACGTGTTGGCCTGGGCAAAATAAAATAAATCGTCCGGGATGTAAGCCATTTTGCTCTTGGCAGCCGCATTTTCATAGACAGTCTCCCCCTCCAGCAGTACCTGGCCTGCTTCCGGCCGGTAGATACCGGTAAGATGCCGGATCAGCGTGGATTTCCCGGCGCCGTTTGGCCCCACCAGGCCATAGACGGAACCCTTTGGCACATGGAGGCTCACATGGTCCAGGACGCAGAGGCCCTCAAAATGCTTGATGATATTATTTGCTTGTATCATTGGAATCCGCTCCCTTCTGCCAGATGGGCAATCCGGCTTGTCAATTCTTCCGGCGGGACAGAGAGGAACAGCAGTTCGGTTACGGTTTCGTCGAACTGGCCGAATAAGAATTCCTGCCTGTGGGCGGGAACAGACGCGTTTTCCCCGGCAAAGGTGCCTTTTCCGGGAAGGGAGTAGAGATATCCTTCTGCCTCCAGATCCCGGTAAGCCCGCTGAATGGTGTTGGGATTGATGGTGAGGGCAGCGGCCAATTCCCGGACGGAGGGCAGCTGCTCATTGGGCAGGATGGCATGGGAAATCACCAGACGGCGCAGCCCCTGCTTCACTTGTTCGTAGATGGGTTTTGTATCCCGGTAATTCAGTTGAACCATAACATTCCCTCCTGACTGTATGGAATTATTGCATACAGTCAGTATATCATGAAAGGGATGGCAAGGGAAGATTTTTATTGACAAAACAGGTAAAAGGCCATATAATTGTATTAACACAGTAGTACAATGAAAGGATGTGGATTCATGAAAGCAGAGCATGGGAAGAAGATTGTGGCGCCGGCAATTATTGCAGGGCTGATTCTTTTCTATTATTTTCTTTTCTTGGTTGCGTGTCTTTGCATTCCGATTCCCCTGGGATTCAGGCTTCTTTTCGGAATCGTACCGCTGGCGTTTATGGGAGTTACCGTTTTTGTATTGGTGGAAAGAATTCAGGAGATAAGGAGTGGTGAAGAAGATGATCTTAGTAAATACTGATTATATTACCGGAAAGGAACTGGAGATGCTTGGCCTGGTGAAGGGAAGTACAATCCAAAGCAAGAATATCGGCCGTGATATTACCCAGGGTTTTAAGACGATTGTAGGCGGGGAATTGAAGGCATATACCGAGATGATGAACGATGCCCGGGCGCTGGCTACCAAGCGTATGGTAGAGGAAGCAGAGCGGCTTGGAGCCGATGCAGTCGTAAATGTCCGTTACAGCTCCGCAGCGGTTATGCAGGGAGCGGCAGAGATCATGGCTTACGGAACAGCCGTGAAGTTTAGGTAAACCATAGATGGGGGTTCCACCTGTCTTGAGAGAAAACAATGTGAATAATTTCACGATTCCGGAATAGAAAAAGCTATCCGACTGCAGAAGGAATGCAGAGGATAGCTTTTTTGTTGGAGTTTAGCGGTATTCTCCCATATAAAACAGTGCCATGGTACCGGGGCCGGAGTGAGCGCCGATGGTAGGGCCGACGTAGTTGATCAAAAAGCAGGAAATTCCCAGCCGCTGTTGAATCAGATCCGACAGATAGCGGGCTTCTTCCTCGCAGTCCCCATGGCTGATAAATACAATGTCGTTCTGTTCCCGATAGGAACCCATCTGCTGCTCCATGCTGTCCACCAGGGCCATCAGGGATTTTTTGCGGCCCCGAACCTTGGCCAGGGGAATCAGGTGGCCTTCCTGATCCACATGGAGGATGGGTTTCAGGTTAATGATCGTACCTACAATGGCGGCAGTTTTGGAAACCCGCCCGCCCCGATGCAGATGGAACAAATCATCCACCGTGAAATTGTGAACGATATGAAGTTTGTTTTCTTCCAGCCATTGGGTATTTTCCGCAAGGGACATGCCCTTTCTTTGATTTTCCAGAGCTTTGTGAACCAGAAGGCCCTCTCCCAGAGAAGCGCACAGGGAGTCAAGGACGGTGACATGGTGCTTGTCGTATTCTTCGGAAAGCTCCTGGGCAGCAATCTGCGCGCTGTTGTAGCTGCCGCTTAATCCGGAAGAAAACGCAATATGGAGGATATCCGCATCGTACTGCTCCATCATTTCCAGAAATACTTTCTTGGCCGCTTCCGGGTTGACCTGTGAGGTGGTGGGAAGAGAGCCGTTTCGCATTTTTTCATAAAATTCCTTGACCGGAAGCTCCTGGGACCGGTCATAGGTGTTGCCGTCAATGGTGTAGGAAAGAGACATGATGCCAAGGTGATGCTCCTGAATATAAGTTTCAGGCAGGTCGGCTGTTGTATCAGTTGTAATAATATATGATTTCATCAAAATCCTCCTTACTATGTTTTTGACTACGGTTCGGGAATATCCCTTCGGCCGGGCTGTCCGGCCTATGGTTGTTTATTCCCGCGAGCAACGAGCCAAGTGGCTGCTTGCAGACATTTGGCGACTGCCGCGAGGGTCAAAGATCCCGCTGCTCTGCAGCGCTGCAAGTTTGATACCCTGTTGCTTGCAGCGGGGTCTTTGATTTGGAACTAATCTTCAAAAATCCAACCCTATAGTATCACTTTTGCTTCAAAAGTGCAAATAGAAGTTGCAAATAACAAAGAAACGGGGCAAATCCGGGTCACTGGAAACGGAGCGGATCCTTACAAATCCGGAACTAATTTTAATTCCGGGACATATATATACTAAGAGAGAAAAAAATAAACGGAGGAAGTATGGCGATCAGTATAGTGTTGGATGCCGGTCACGGAGGGTATGACAACGGGGCCAGTTACCAGGGACGAAAGGAAAAGGACGACGTACTGCGGCTGACAATGGCCGTTGGGGAGCGGCTGAAACAAGCAGGATATGATGTTTCCTATACCAGGACGACGGATGTGTACAATTCACCCTATGAAAAGGCTCAGATTGCAAATGCGTCCGGTGCGGATTATTTTGTGTCCCTGCATCGGAATTCCAGTCCGAATCCCAATACTTATAAAGGGGTTCAGACTCTGGTGTATCAGGAAAACCAGGTGGTGAACGATATTGCCAATGCAGTGAACAGCAATTTAGAGGAAGTGGGATTTAAAAATCTTGGAATTGACGAACGGCCGGGACTGGTGGTGCTTCGAAGGACTCAGATGCCCGCCGTGCTGATCGAAGCAGGTTTTATCAATACGGATGAAGACAATCAAATTTTTGACCAGAAATTTGACCAGATTGCGGATGCGATTGCGGACGGGATTGAAAAGGGGATCCAGGAAGCCAGGGGGGAAACGGAGCGGAAATACGGGGTTCAGGTAGGGCTGTTCCAATATTTTTCCAATGCCCAGTACCTGCAGCAGCAGCTTACGGATATGGGATATACGGTCCAGGTGAGAAAAGAAGGGCCGTTTTATGCGGTGCTTGTAGGTGAGGAAACCAGTCTGGAAGATGCTGTGGCACTGCAGGCCAACTTAAGAGAAATGGGGTATGATACCCTGATTGTAAATTTGTAAAACAGGGATCATTGCTGCTATTCACGACTGCGGTGACAGTGCTGTCGTGAATAGCAGTAATTTCGTGAGAGTGCATGAAAATGCAGGATCTGCATTGGAAGAAAATGCTGCAGGATTCACAAAAGTAGGAAAAAAGCCAAAAAACCCTTTACTTTTGACCCTGCAGCGTTTATGATAAGCCTATCTCAAATATCTATTTATGCATATATATGAAATCTGAATTGAATGTTCTGTAGAAAGCACAGAACAAGATCTGAAATGAATGCTCTGCCAGAAAGAGTAGAACAAGATCTGAAATGAATGTTTTGCCAGAAAGTGCAGAGCAAGATCTGAAATGAATGTTCTATTAGAAAGTGCAGAAGAAATCTGAATCGAATTCCCCGCAAATGTGTATGAGAAGGAAATAAGGTGTTTCAGTGACTTTTTTGGAAGAAACTGAGTTTTATTTGTGTACCAGAAAAAGAAAGGAAGGTATTTATGGAAGCAAAAGATGTTGTAACGATTGTGGTGGCAGTGGCATTAGCGGCAGTAATCGGCTTTTTGATGATTAAAATGATGCAGAATTTTATGGCGGAAGACGGGCTGTTTGAAGGCTATGTAAAAGATATTTATACGGCAATCTATGAAAAGGCGCTGGGGATGATGAAGTGAGGGCGATGAATTGAACCGGGAGATCAGACAAGAAATAAAACCGGAAATCAGATTAACAATAAGGAGGAGGGAATGACGGAAGAATCCGGAAAAATGGACTTTAAGCTGTCGCGTCAGCATTTCGGGCCTCTTTGGAAATACGTTTGCCAGGAGGAGATTACCAATGTGGACTGGGACAGCGGGCAGCTCTGGGTGAAGTACGCAAACCGTACCAGAAAGCGGGTACAGGACCCGGAGATTACCGAGGAATTTATCCATCGCTTTTCATTAATTGTGGCGAACCATGAAAGCAAATCCTTTCATCGGCTGAATTATATTTTAAGTGCGGAGACGGAACAACTGCGGATTACGTTTACTCATGAAGCGTTTTCGGTGTCCGGCCGGAGTATGAGCATACGGAAGTCCCTGCCCAGGCTGCGGTTTACGGCCCGGGAGGCGGTGGAATGCGGCTATTGTGAAGAAAAAGTCATGCATTTACTGGCAAATTGCGTCCGGAGCGGGTTTAATTTTGTGTTTTGCGGTGAGCCGGGACAGGGAAAGACAGAAGCGGCGAAATTTTTCAGTAGTTTTATCCGTTCCCATGAAAAGGTAATTACCGTAGAGGATCTGCGGGAATGGCATTACCACGCCATTCATCCCCAAAAGGATTGTATAGAATTTAAGGTATCTTCTCCGGAAGCCTATGAGAAGGCCGTTGCGGTATCGCTGCGCATGAATCCCAAATGGATCATGATTGCGGAAACCAGATCCCGGGAGGTGCGGTATCTCTTGGAAAGCTGGTCCAATGGGGTAAATTGTATGACGACGCTGCATGTGGACGATGCAAGAAAGATTCCGGACCGGATTTTAAATATGTTGGAAAACCGCCAGGATGCGGACCGCCTGGTCAATCAGGTCTACGCGGACGTCGGACTTGGGATTTTGCTGCAGGAGCAGGAAACAGAAGCAGACCGGACAGTCCACAGGATCCGCCAGGTATGTCTGTATTACCGGGAAAATGAGGAGAACGGATGTATTCTGCTGGTGGAGGATGGAAGGCTGCGGGAAAACCGGATACCGGAGTTTATGAAACAGCGGATCCGGGAGTGCACCGGGGAGAGCGATATTTTCTTTCATCCAAAGGTGCAGCAAATGCTGGAGGAACAGAGATGAGAAGAAAACAAAACAAGGTTCGGGGGATTTTGAACCGGGGCAGAAGACAGCAATTGGAGGCCCAGGGGGAAGGCTATGAACGAAAAGAGATATTACTTTGCTATGGAGCGGTTTTCGGAACGGCTGTGGTATGCGGAATCGGAATGAGCTTGTCTTTGGGATATTTGGCAGCGGCGGTCGGAATCTGTTTTCTTCAGGCGCCAAGGCTGTATTTTCATTATAAGAAGGCCAGATTGGAGCGGCGGCGTTTTCAGGATGCCAATGCGTATATGGCTCAGGTTGTGCAGTCTTTTGCCGGCAGCGGGAAGATACTGGCGTCCTTAAAAGAAACCCGGGATACGTTTCCGACCGGCAGAATGCGGAGTATATTGACCAAAACGGTCAGTCATATTGAACAATCCTGCGATATGGAGCTTGCAGAACGGGAGGCACTTGGATTTGTACGGCAGGAATACGATTGTGAACGGATCCGGATGCTCCATGATTTTTTGGAAAAAGCGGAATCCCGGGGTGGAAGCTGTGAATCGGAATTTAGGCTTCTGGAAAATATACGCAGGCTTTGGGAAAAGAATGCGCTGAATTATCAGAATACCGCTGTGCTGGCCAGGAACCTGGTGGCATTTGAATACCTGCTTCTGATGCTGGTATGCATCTTTATGCTGCATCAGTTTCCCCAGGAGCTTTCCATTCTGCATATGCCGTTGGTACAAGGGCTGAACGCTTTTCTGGTGGTTTGCTTTTTTCTGGTTTTCTGCAGGATGGACAAGAAATGCGGGCGGAGTATGCTAAGGGATGCCAGACGGATGGACGACCTGCATGCCGGGCTGAAATTAAAATATGTTCAGGAATTTCAAGGGAGAAAATCCTTGCTTACCCGGCTGCCTTTTGGGGCAGCTGTGCTGGTGTTGTCGATGGCCTGGTACGGATTTGGGGGCCAAAGAGGAATATTGACCGGAGGGATTCTGGGGTTCCTCCTGATTCTTTTTGCCGGAAAGCTTCGGTATTTTTATACGGTATACAGGATCCGGTCAGAAATGAAAGCCGTGTTTCCGGGCTGGCTGTTTGATGTGCTGTTGCTGGTACAGAGTGAAAATGTTTCCGTTGCATTGGCAAAATCCATTGAAAAAGCTCCGGCCGTATTAAAGGGGGAACTGAAAAAGCTTCGGAGGGAACTGGAAGAGAATCCTTTGTCCCCGGATGCCTTTTTAAGCTTCCTGGCAGAATACCGTCTGCCGGAGGTTGCGGGTATCATGCGGAAGCTGTATGCCTTAAGTCACGGAACCGGAGCCGGCGGAGAGGTTATGAACCAGGTCATAGATATGAATATGACAATGCTGGCAGAAGCGGAAAACCGGAGACTCCGCTTGAAGGGAGAATTGTTTTCCCTGTATTATATGCTGCCGACAATTCCGGTCATGATTTGTATGGCAGGTTACGGAGCGGCGCTGATGGTTGTGACCTTCCATACAGAACCCATAGCGCCTCCTTCAATTAATATTAACTTTTCAATTTTACTTTCTTTTTGTCCCGGATTTATGTTATGATAATTGAAATTTCAATTTTTTCTTATGAAATATTCTTCGGGCAAAACAAATCTGCCTGTATATCAATAAGAAGA
>CAJUSQ010000030.1:0-6167 GCA_910588885.1 uncultured Lachnospiraceae bacterium | reverse complement strand
GGAGGCGCTATGGGTTCTGTATGGAAGGTCATTCTTTCCTTTGCTGTAATTCTGATGATTACCGGAGTTGGGATTATGATAACCGGAGTAAATGCAGATGTGGCGGCAGCGGGGGATTATATGGAAGAACTGTCTGCCCTGATCCGGGAAAGCTATTACAATGATGAAATTATCCGCCAATGTAAGGATGAAGCGGAAAAAAACGGATATTTTCTGGAAGTGCAGGTGTATCAGGATCAGACGACAATCGGATTGAAATATGCCCGGATTCGTCTTCGTTATCCCTACCGTCTGCCGATTTTTCAGACAGTGGTTTGGAAGGCAAAGGAAAGGATTATTTAGAGATGAACGTTACGCAGGAAAGGATTTTTGCATTTTGCAGGAAAAAGGCTTCGGATAAGAAGGAAGGGGAGGTATGGAAAAGGTTGTAAAAACCAGCCTGGAAGCAGCTGCGGCAGCGTTGATTTTTTGCTTTATGCTGGGAAAATTCCAGGAGTTTTTAGCAGTGGTGTCAAGTTATTAAGGAGGAGAGGTATGGATTTAAAGACAACGATTCAGCTGATTATCTGGTCTGCAGCAGACGGTATGGCCGCTTTATGGGCGCTGCACATGATTGCCAGCCTGGCAGCGAAAGGAAACTTGCTGCCGTCCCTTTTGGAACTTGCTACAGCGATGTGCGGCTAGGGGAGCAGCATGAAGCAGATGGTCTTATCTATTTTTGAACTTACGGCGGCAGCAATGGTTTTCCTGTTTTGCATCCGGCTGATTATGACACCGGAAGGAACGGTGAGCGCCTTTGCAATGGCTTCCGTTATCGCAGGGAACTATCAGATGCAGGAGGTAGTATCCCAGAACGGAATGCGTATGGAGAAGGTGATCAGCCGGCCGGCTCCGGTGCTTAAAAAAGAGGATTTTGTATGGGAAACCGGGAAGCGGATGATGCTCTGGTCCCTGGTGCAGGTAAAAACATCAGAGGATCCGGGATATAAACCAATTCAGGACTGTGATGGGGTTATCTATGAGATATTGGATATTGCCGATCACAAAGGAAGCAGTTTGGGAAAAACAGTATTTGATGCGGAACATCAATTTGCAGAGGAGATCACAGATCCGGTGAGCTGCAGGCGGGAAACAGGAGAGCTGTATTTTTATCAAAGCGGAGTTTACCGGGTGAAGATCAAAGTCACAGACACATACGGAAGAAGTGTCATAAAGCAGCTGGCAATTCCGGTAGAGGTGGGAATGGAAGCACCCGGAAAGAACTGAAAATCCGGCAGAAGCGAAGGCGGAAACATCCGGAAAAACCGGAAATTCCGATGGAAGGGGGATTAGAAATATTATGAAGAATATCATAATTGGAATTTGCGCCTGCGTATTGACAGGGATTTTACTGCTGACGGTTTATACGCTGCATGGCAGGCAGATACGGAAAACAGAATTAAACCAGGCATTGGACGCCGGACTGAAACAGACCGTAGATCAGACCGGAACCCGGCATACGGACGGCCCTAAGAGCAATGAAGAAATGATTGCATTGTTCCTGGAAAAATTTATGATGCAGATAGAAAGCGATTCCAGGGTCGAAGTTGAAGTTCTGGATGCAGATTATGAAAAGGGATTACTTTCTGCAGAAGCGACGCTTTATTATAAGCATCCAAATGGGAAAGAAGGAAGTGTGTCTGCCTGCAAAACAGTGATAAGGGAAGCGTTTCGAACCGAAGAACCTGCGGAATATTGTGATGTGGAATATGTGGTAAACGGAAACAGTTATAAATCCTATCATGTGCAGAAAGGGACAACGCTTATGATACCGGGAGCGCCTGTTTCTTCCGGAAAGGTTTTTAAAGGATGGAGAGAATTGGACGGAGCAGATGTAATCTCCCTGGTGGGACAGATTGTAGAGCGGGATTGTATCTTTGTTGCGGTTTTTCAGTGATGAATAGAAAGTGGTAAGGAATCCTCCCGCTTTGCGGGTCCCTCCTTACCACAAAAAAAGAGCAGACGCATCTATGGACGAACTCCGTTCGTGGGCGTCTGCCGGGTGATAAGGAATCCTCCCGCTTTGCGGGTCCCTCCTTACCACAAAAATGGAGCATACGGGATTCGAACCCGTGGCCTCAACAATGCGAATGTTGCGCGCTCCCAACTGCGCTAATGCCCCATGCAATCAGTATATCACAATGAGTGAAAAAAGCAATATAAAATTTGCGGAAAAAGGAGGGATTATGAAGAAGAGAAAAATGCTTTTGACGGTTATTTTAGCTACAGCAGTTTGTTTCCCGGGCTGCGGAGTCAAACAGACGGCGGATACCGTTACGGTGGAAGCAGGACAGGAGCTGGAATTAAAAGCGACGGATTTTTTCCGTATCCGGGAGGAAAAGGCAAAGGAGTTTGTTTTTGACCTTTCGGAGGTGAATCTTTCAAAGACGGGGATTTATGAGGTTTTGGCATCCTATAAGAAAAATACTTATACCATAAATGTGGTGGTGGAGGATACAACGCCGCCGGAAGTCCTATTAAAGGAACGGTATGTGTTTACAAACGATGCAGTATCCTTAGATGCGGAAGAACTGATCGAAGGAGTGTATGATGCCGGCAGGTATACGGCATCCCTGATCCGGTTTGAGAAAATCGGAAATTTGGAAGTGCTGGATGCTGCCGCATTAAAAGCCCTGACGGATGAAATTCCGGTTCCGGGAGAAAAAGAAAGGCTTGCGGCTTTGGGAAGTACAAAAATCCCGGAGGAGGAAGGGATTTATCGAGCCGTTATGTCTGTGACAGATGAGTGCGGTAATGCGACGCTGGAGGAAATTTGCCTTATTTTGGACAAAACAGGTGCCCGGATTGCAGATCAGGAGGATCGGATCATAGAGACTGGGGCCGGGGAAATGGATCAGATGCCGGAAGCCGATCCGTCGGATTACCATGTGTTTGACAATGCGGACGGCGTAATTCCGCCGGAACTTATTAGCTGTGAAGTCAAACGGAAGGATGTAGAAGCGCATTCCTATGTGGTGCATGTATCTTATCGGGATCGGGCCGGAAATGAGAGCAGCGCGGAATTTTTGATGATCGTTCAGGAAGAACAGTCACAGGAGGAAGGGGAGCAGCAGTCGAAAGAAGGGAAAGAACGTCCGAAGGAAGAACGGAAGCAACAAGAAGAGGAAGAAGAGCAGCAGAAAGAAGAGAGGGGAGTCAATGAAGTCCGGATCGAAAATCAGAATGAGGAGGATGCGTACAATGAACTGACTCCGGTACAGCAGTCAGCGGCAGATGCCGGGTATGGAGTAATTGTACGAACCGAGACGGGATATGCGGTGATGGTACATGGAGGAGAAGACGGCCAGATACTGGAAGAATTCCTAACATCTATCGGTTGTCGTGCCACCCGGTTTGGAGGAAGCTGGATTTGTGCTGCAAATGACCAGTATTTATGGGTGGCATCCGGAATCGTTCCGTTGATTACGGAGGATGACCCGGAATTTTGGGATTAAGGCTGTTTCCGGTATTTTGCAGAAGAGAAGATGGGGGATAAGGAGAATAAAAAAATAGTAAAATTATAATTTTTTTGAGAAAGGAAAAGAAAAATGAAAAGGGGAATAAGGGCGGGAGTTCCGGCAGCTTTTCTGATGCTCCTGTGCGGAATTCTGTGCTGGGATATGGGAACGGCAAAAGCAGCCACCAGCTATACAAATGCCCGGGAGTTTTACGAAAGTACCGGGAAGGAAGATAAGAAACACTGCGAAATATATGCCGGAGATATTTATTTTGCAACCTGTGGAAAACTTGCTTCCAGCAGTACAAATTTAAAATACGGTACGGTAGGATATGATATAAAGCTCTCCGGAAACGGAGGGTCGGTGGAGTTTTCCATTAAAAGAAACGGGGACGGGACGATGCAGGAGGTACCCGGATCAGGGGTTTTGTATGATGGATACGAGTATAATTTGTATAGAATCCCGGCTTCCACAATTTTTGAGTTTGCCGGAAGAAGGGGGCAGAGTGCGGCCCGGGACCTGATCTGCCAGACGGGGGATATTACGGTCAGTATTGACAGCATCATGACGACGAAACAGGGTACTCAAATCCATGGGAGTGTGGCGGAGGACGGCAACGGAGGCTTGCAGGAATGGGGAACCATTTACCATTTAAAGGACGGGAATGATCTGGCTGCCATTCGGGCCGTGTTTGCAGGACATACCTTCGAAAGCTTCTTCCGGATTCAGGAAAAACTTTTCAATTACCAGCTTTCCGTACGTTATCACCTGCAGGGGGGAACTGTCGGGAATGGTTACAGCTCTATCGATGACATGCTCTGCCAGAATGGGAGCCAGGTGATGACAAAAGCCAGGCTTCTACAGCCGTTTCGGCTTTTTGATCAGGACACGGCCGGACTGGTAAAACCGGGATATCACACGGAGGAGGGACGGGAATGGGTATATGAAAATGTCGGATACAGTGATACGGCATTTTATATGCCGAAAGAAATAGAACCCAATATTGGTTTGGGAGACCATGGCATTACGATGTATGCAAACTGGCAGGCAAATACCTATACCATCCGTTATGAACCCAACGGAGGGAGCGGTTATATGAGCAGCACGGCTATGGTTTATGATGTTTCCGGAAAAATAAGGCGGACGGGATATACCAGAAGGGGATATACATTCCGGGGATGGAATACTGAGGCGGACGGCAGCGGTATCAGCTATGGAGAACAGCAGGAAATCCGGAACCTGACAGAAGAGCCGGGCGGCAGTATCGTCTTATATGCCCAATGGGAACCAAATATTTATACGATTGTTACGGAGAAGCAGGAAGGCAGCGGAGGGACGGATATTTTTTATGAAAAATACGAGCAGGGCTGGTATTCGGACAAAGAGGCGCAAAGGGAGATTCCGGCAGTCAGCATTCCGCACAGGACAGGATATGATTTTGGGGCTTATCATACCAGTATTATGGGGCTTGGGAATGCCGTAACGGATCAGCCGGGAAACCTGGTGCTAAGACCGGATCATTTTGTTCTGGACAGCATCGTTTATGCCAATTGGAAGCCGAAGGTTTATACCATAACCTTTGACAGGCAGGGCGGTATCGGCGGTACCGAACAGGCGACAGCCACTTATGGGGCGGAACTTCCCCTGGCAGACGGCCCGGTCCGGAAGGGCTACAGCTTTAAAGGGTATTATACAAGTCCCGGCGGTGCCGGAGAGTTGTACTACAATGAATTTATGGCAGCGGCCCGGCGATACCGGGCGGATCAGGATATCACGTTGTATGCCTGCTGGGTGGATGATATTTCGCCGGATGTGACATTAACGGCCAATATTGATATCTGGACAAATCGGGGAATTGTCTTGTCTGCCGTAGCTTATGATTTTGGGAGCGGCCCGGCTTCCCTGGTTCTTTATCAGGGGGACCGGAAGGTGGCAGAAACAAAGACGGCAGCAGGATCAGGATGTCCCGTAAAAATGAATTTGGATTTCCCGAACCGGACGGAGGGAGCCATAACCTATAAAGCGGTGGCGGTAGATCAGGATGGGAACCGGGCAGAAGCCTTTCGGACAGTGTTTTATGATATTACGCCCCCAAAGGGAATGATTACAAAGGAAATGTTCGACGGGCAGGTAATGGAGCTTGAGGTATTTGTGGACGATTGGAATGTGAAATAAAGAAAGGGGAAAGATGAACCGAATTTGGAAAACGAAAAGAATGTATATTCTTATCTTTTTCTTGATATTTTTCGCCGGAATGAATCTGTTTGGAGAAACAGACATGCGCCGGGTGCATGCCGCAACCTGCGGAGCCTGCGGCGGAAAGGGATATACCGTAACCCAGGACCGGAACCGGATCAAGCGGTATGGCTGTACGAAATGCGGCGGACAGGGGTATCAGATCATCCATCCGGAAACCCTTGCGGTGTTAAGCAGTTCCGGATACAAGAAGGGATCCGGTACGGTACCTTCCCATAGCAGCGGAGGGAGCGGAAATCCTGCGATGCTGAACGGGTGGGTGCAGCGGGATGGGATCTGGTATTTTTATATTGACAACGTAGCACAGATTGGATGGCAGTCGATTGACGGTCCCTGGTATTATTTCAATGATGCCGGTCAGATGCAGACCGGATGGGTCTTCGACGGGCAGTATTACTATTATATGGCTGACAG
>CAJUSQ010000029.1 GCA_910588885.1 uncultured Lachnospiraceae bacterium | reverse complement strand
CGCTGTTCACCATACTGGATAAAATAAAGTCGATCATACGGTAACGGCCTGCAAAGGGAATGGAAGCCATGGAGCGTTCGATAACCAGCTCCGGTACGATTTCATCATAACTATTTGGGAAAATGATGCTCAATGCATCTGTATTTGAATTTACCATTGCTCTTCACCGTCCTTTACATTGCTATTTACCATGGCGTTGGGGCCGATCTTTGCCCCGTTTCCGATATAGATGCCGGAACCTACGGTGGCAACGCCGTTTTCGTTGCCGCTTGGCATGGCGCCTACGGTTGCGTTTTCCCCGATAATGACGTTCTCGGCTACGATACAGTGCTCTACTACGGCGCCGGATTTAATGATGCTTCCGCCCATGATTACGGCATCTTCCACCTTTGCTCCCGGCTCAACCTGAACGCCGGCAAACAGGATGGAATGCTTCACTTCTCCGGAGATCCGGCATCCGTCGGTAATCATGGAGTTCTCCACAACGGCGTCGGCGCTGATCTTATGGCCGGTCATACCGCTGTTCCGGCTGTAGATTTTCCAGTTTTCGTCAAAAAGGTTGATTCCGCTGTGTTCGGGATCCAATACCTCCATATTGGCCTCCCACAGGGAAGAAATGGTTCCTACATCCTTCCAGTAGCCGCTGAACCGATAAGCATACATGGAGCGGTTGTCGCGCAACAGGTTGGGAATGATGTTGTTTCCGAAGTCGTTTTCGGATTCCGGGTCATCCTCGTCTTCGATCAGGTATTTCCTCAATACATCCCAATTGAAAATATAAATTCCCATGGAAGCCAGGTTGGACTTGGGCTCCTTGGGTTTTTCCTGGAATTCGGTGATCTTGTCATTCTCGTCCGTTACCATCAGGCCGAACCGGGGCGCTTCTTCCCAGGGTACTTCCATAACGGCTACGCTGAATTCCGCGCCTTTTTCCTTATGGAATTTCAGGAAATCGCTGTAATCCTGCTTGCAGATCTGGTCGCCGGACAGGATAATCACGTATTTCGGATCATACCGCTCAATAAAAGAGATATTCTGGAAAATTGCGTTTGCGGTTCCTTTATACCAGTCGGAGCCGGAAGCCTGCTGATAGGGGGGCAGGATATGTACGCCGCCATGCAGACGGTCCAAGTCCCAGGGTTGGCCGTTTCCAATATATTCATTCAGAACAAGGGGCTGATACTGTGTCAAAATTCCCACGGTATCAATGCCTGAGTTCACACAGTTCGAAAGGGGGAAATCAATGATCCGATATTTTCCGCCAAAGGGAACTGCCGGTTTTGCCAGATTCTGAGTCAGGGCATACAAGCGGGAACCCTGGCCTCCGGCAAGAAGCATTGCAATCATTTCTTTTGCCATAGTTAATCTCCTATTCTTTTAAAGTGTATATTATAAATTGTACCACAGTTCTCTAAAAATAGGTAGTCCTTTGTACAAATTTGTGCAATTTTTTAAATAAATGGAGTGGTCTTTGTGGGGTTTGACGAAGAAAAGGAAGAACATATGTTTTTTTGAAAAAATTCAATTTTCCAAAGGAGAATAGTACCGGTGTTTTTCGGGCAGACTAAAGCATGTTTCAAAAATGTTGGAAAAAAGAGAAAGGAACTCATATTATGGCTGAATTTTTGGAGATTACAAAGGTACATGCAAGGGAAATTTTAGATTCCAGAGGAAACCCTACGGTGGAAGCGGAAGTGACCATTGACGGCTGTGTGACGGGACGGGCAGCCGTACCGTCGGGAGCCTCCACCGGGCGGTTTGAAGCGGTGGAATTAAGGGACGGGGAGCCCCGGTATTTTGGACTGGGGGTGACGAAGGCCGTTGCCAATGTAAATGAGCGGATCGCCAAGGCCCTTCTGGGGAAAAATGCCCTGGAGCAGCTGGAAATCGACCGGATTTTAATGCATGAGGATGGGACCGACAACAAGCAGAATTTAGGGGCTAACGCGACTCTGGGCGTTTCCATGGCTGTGGCCCGGGCAGCGGCGGAGGCGTTAAATATGCCGCTTTACCGTTATTTAGGCGGAACTTTTACTCGTCAAATGCCGGTTCCCATGATGAATATTTTAAACGGCGGGCGCCATGCGAAGAATACCGTGGATTTTCAGGAGTTTATGATTATGCCGGTACGGGCGGAATCCTTCCGGGACGGCCTTCGGATCTGCGCCGAGGTCTATCATAATTTGAAAAAGATTTTGGAGCGGAATAACCTGTCTACCGGAGTGGGCGACGAAGGCGGGTTCGCGCCGGACCTGCCGGATGCCAAAGCGGCCCTTAGACTGATCGTGGAAGCCGTGAAAGCAGCGGGTTATACGCCGGGAGAGGATGTGAAGCTGGCATTGGACGTGGCTTCTTCCGAAATGTACAACGAACAGACGGGCGTGTATCATTTTGAAGGAGAAAGTGAGCTGGCCGGGGAAGAGGTTACAAGGGATACCAATGAAATGATTTCCTATCTGGAAGAGCTGGTGGACGAATTTCCGATTATTTCCATTGAAGACGGGCTTTCCGAGGACGATTGGGACGGCTGGAAAGCGTTGACGGGACGGCTGGGCGACCGGATACAGCTGGTAGGGGACGATTTATTCGTAACCAATCCCAAGCGTCTGGACGCGGGGATTAAGCTTGGATGCGCCAATGCTGTTCTGGTGAAGGTCAACCAGATCGGAACCGTTTCCGAAGCCATGGAAGCCATTGAAATGGCCCACCGTAACGGTTACCGTGCCGTCATTTCCCACCGCTCCGGAGAAACGGCGGATTCCTTTATTGCGGATTTGGCAGTGGCGGTCAATGCGGGACAGATTAAGACCGGCGCACCCTGCCGCAGCGACCGGGTGGCCAAGTATAATCAGCTTCTGCGTATTGAAGAAGGGCTGGAAATGCAGGCATGCTATATGAATCCTTTTCATAAATTATAGCAGTTTTGGGGCAGCGGGGGTTTTGGCCGGGGTTTGCTTTAAAACCTTATGAAACAGAGCCAACAAACTGTGATTTGATTTCACACGTTCATTGGCTCTGTGTCTTATGGGTCTGGCAGTTCCGTATAAATGCAAATGAGCCTGTCGATCCGCTATGGCCGATCAAATTACCTTGCCCCAAAAAGGAAGTGGAGAATCCGCCCATTTTGATTCTCATATAACCGCTTACCGGGAAAATATAGGATAATTAGAGTGGGAAGCCCATTGAATTGTCAGGATACATAGGTTAAAATCAAATGAGAGTAAAGGCGGCTGCAGCGGAAGGGACGGTAGCGGGAAAATCAAAAGCCGCAGGAGCTGCGGATTAGAAAGGGGTTATCATTTGGAGTACGATTGCTTAATCATTGATGATGAAAAGATGCTTGCGGACAGCACGGCAGAATATTTTAACCTGTTTGGAGTGAAGACGGCGGCCGTATACGGCGGAGGGGAGTGCCGGGCTTTTTTGGAAACACATACGGCCCAGATCCTGCTTTTGGATATCAACCTGTTGGACGGCAGCGGATTTGCCCTTTGCCAGGAGCTGCGAAAGAAAACGGAGATTCCGATCCTTTTTATTTCTGCCCGGACCAGCGATGATGATAAGGTGGCGGCGCTGCATATCGGCGGTGACGATTATATTCAGAAGCCCTATTCCCTAAGCGTTCTGCTGGCCAAGGTACAAGTGGTACTTAGGCGTTACGGACAGGCGGCCCGGGAAAAAGAAGTCCAGGTGTATGAGGACGGACGGCTGACCGTGGATTTTAACGGGAAACAGGTGTGTGTGGAGGGCTGTCCGGTGAAGCTGACGGCTTTGGAATTTAAGCTGCTGGCTTATTTGATACAGAAGGCAAATCAAGTGGTTTCCAAGGGGGAATTGTTTGAAAAGGTATGGGAGGATAAATTCACCGGAGACGGGACTTTGAACGTACATATCCGGAAGATTCGGGAAGCCATTGAACCCAACCCCGGCAGTCCCCGATATATTCTGACGGTTTGGGGAGAGGGCTATCGGTTCTGCGGAGGAAGGTCATGAAGCATAAGGCATTCCTGTGGGGGATGCTGCTTCTGTTTGCGGCGGAACTGGCCGTCGTACTGGTGTTCGCCAAGCCGTGGATGGGAGGCGGCCCAAGGAGTGAAAACGATCTGCAGGCCGGAAGTACTGCCGGGAGTGAAAGCGGCTCCCAGGCTGGAAGCACCGCAGAAAACCGGAGCCGCCAGGATACCGTTGCGGTCAATGAAGCGGTACAGTCCGTACAGCGGGATTGGGACAATCTAAAGCAGCACAGGAATGAAACGGAATTGGACTATACGGTGGTGGATTTGGAAGAAAAGGTCCGGTTCCGAACCAGGGCCGGGTTGAGTGAGAGCCGAAACGAAGCAATCCTGCACAGGGACACAATTCTGGATCTTGTAACAGAGGGGCGTCCGGTGGGGAAAATCATAATATACAATAACAGTAATGAAATCATAAAAATGGAAATGCAGAAGCTTTTTGGGGTGCTGTTGGCGGTGATGATCTTACAGGCCGGACTGTGCGGAGGCTGTTTCTTCTATATTAATAGGGTAATGGTAAAGCCCTTTCGGAAATTGGAGCGTTTTGCCCAGCGGGTGGCGGAGGGGAATTTGGATCTGCCCTTGGAAATGGATCGGCAGAATCTGTTCGGAGCCTTTACGGAGGGCTTTGACCTGATGCGGGCGGAGCTGAAAAGGGCACGGATTGCGGAAGCGGAAGCCAATGCCGGCAAGAAGGAGCTGGTGGCCAAGCTTTCTCATGATATCAAGACTCCGGTTGCCAGTATCAAGGCGGCGGCAGAGGTGGGGGAGGCATTGGCGGAAAGCGGGAAAATGCGGGAAAATTATCTGCGGATTGTCCAAAAAGCCGACCAGATTGACGGGCTGGTTTCCAACCTGTTTACCGTTGCCCTGGAGGAATTAAGCCAGCTTTCCGTAAATCCCGGGGATTTTAAGAGCGGGGAGCTGGAAGCCCTTCTTCAAAATGCGGATTATTTTCAAAAGGCCAAAATCCCGCCGATTCCGGATTGCCTGCTCTATGGGGATCTGTTTCGGCTTCAGCAGGTGTTTGACAATCTTTTTGCCAATTCCTATAAATATGCAGGGACCAAAATCCGGCTTTCGGTGTGTATGGAAGAAACCTGTCTTTCGGTCAGCCTGGAAGATTCCGGCGGCGGGGTGCCCCCAGAGGAGCTGCCCTTTTTGAAGGAAAAGTTCCGGCGGGGAAGCAACCGGGAAGGGGTGGAAGGAGCCGGCCTGGGCCTTTTTATTTCCGATTATTTCATGAAAGAAATGAAAGGGGCCCTTTCCGTGGAAAACGGAAAGGAAGGGCTGCGGGTTACGGTACGCATCTTGCTAAGCGGCGGGATTTAAGATTTCGTTAAGGGTTTCATAAAGACAGTTAAGAAAGAAGGCTTTAAAATAGAACGTGCAGGAAATAAAATCGGAACATAAGGGATCTACCGGGAGGCTTGCCGAAGCCTTTCGGGAGCGTTTCTGAATGAAAAGGAGTTTTTCCATGAAAAAAAGTTTGTTAAAAACAAAACAATTAAGCAAATCCTTTTCCAACGGAGGGACATTGCAGCACGTTCTGAAAAACATTGACCTGGAATTATATGAAGGGGATTTTACCGTGATAATGGGGGCCAGCGGCGCCGGGAAGTCTACCCTTTTATATGCCCTTTCCGGGATGGATACGCCTTCTCTGGGCACGATTACCTTCGGGGATCGGGTGATTTCCGATCTGAATTCCGACGGGCTGGCGGTGTTCCGGCGGGAGCATTGCGGATTTGTATTTCAGCAGATCTATCTGATTGACGGCATGAGCGTTATGGACAACGTGATGGCTGCGGGGCTTTTGGTAAGCAAGGATCGAAAAGGGATTCGCAATCGGGCAAAGGAGCTGTTTGAAGCCGTGGGGCTTGGGCCGGAAACCTGGCGGAAATTCCCGACACAGATTTCCGGTGGGGAAGCCCAGCGGGCAGGCATTGTCCGGGCTTTGATTAACAATCCAAGGATTTTATTTGCCGATGAGCCAACCGGGGCTTTAAATTCCAAAACCGGGCTGGAGGTACTGAATACCCTGACCAAATTCAACGAACAGGGCCAGAGCGTGGTTATGGTGACCCATGATATGCGTTCCGCCCGCCGGGGCAGCCGGATTCTGTATTTAAAGGACGGCGTTATTTTAGGGGAATGCCGGCTGGGGCCTTATGTATCCAAGGATGCGGCCAGACATGATAAGCTTTCGGCATTTCTTGCGGAAATGGGGTGGTAGGTATGAGAAAAAGCATACTTCTGGCCAAAGCCAACCTACGCAGGGCAAAGGGACAGGCAGCCGCCATTATAGGGCTGATGCTGTTTGCCTCCCTGATGCTGAATTTGTGGCTGATGCTGGCCACGGATTACAAACAGAATTTCGTACGCTGTCATGAAAAGCTGAACGGGGAACATGTGACGCTGGTTTTGAACCGGGAGCCGAAGGAAGCGGCGGCGGGCCTGTCGGGGTTTTTGGAGCAGGACAGCCGCATGTCCGATTACAGCCTCGAGGATGCCTTGAATATGGTGGGCTCCTTTGCATTTCACGACGGCGAAGTCAATTCCGAATTGGTTTTTTTGGAAAAAGAAAAGGCTTTTTCCCGCAGGATCGGACAGATAGAACTGGTGGAAGAGGTGGAAAAAGACGCGGCAAAGGGCATTTACCTTCCGATTCTTTATAAATCCGAAGACATTGCATTGGGAAAAGAGATTGAAATAACCATCGGAAACGGAAAGCGGACGTATCAAGTTTGTGGATTTTTTAACAGTGTCATGGCCGGGTCCCATAACTGCGGGCTCTGCGCCGTAGTCCTGACTAAGGACTGTTATCAGGAGCTTGCGGAAGCGGGGGATGTCCCTAAAGCTACTCTGGTTTCGGTACGGCTTACCAGGGCGGAAGACAGCGAGCCCTTTGAAACCGAGCTGAACACGGAAGCGTCCGCAAGATTTCCCGATGCCAGAATGAACAGCAACTCTTATGCCCTGGTTTCCCAGTCCCGTTATATTTCGCAGATGGTTTGTTCCGGGATTATCAGTGCGGCGGCATTTTTTGTACTCCTGGTGGCGCTGGCCGTAATTGCCTCGAATATTATGAACTATATTCAGGAAAATATGAAAAATCTTGGGGCCCTAAAGGCATTGGGGTATACCAGCCGCCAGTTGGTCGGTTCTTTACTGCTGCAGTTTTTAGGGCTTACCCTGCTGGCAGCCTTGGCAGGCATAGGGATGTCCTATTGTCTGTTCCCGAAGGTGAACCGGATGATGGTTTCCCAGACCGGGATTCCCTATGAGGTGCATTTCCTGTTTTGGCCCCTGCTTTGTACGCTGTTGATTTCGCTGGGTGCCGTGGGGCTGGCGGTATGGCTGGCTTCCCGGAAAATCCGGAGAATTGAAGCGATTACAGCCCTCCGGCAGGGAATGGGAACCCATAATTTTAAGAAAAACCATCTTCCCCTGGACAAAACCAGGACACCCTTGCTGTGGGCGCTTGCCTTAAAGAACACATGTTCGAATTTAAAACAGAATCTGACAATCAGTATTACCATGCTGATGATTTCCCTGGTGGTGGTGTTTTCCGGTGTTATGATAGAAAACATTATAATGGATATGACGCCTTTTGTGGAAATGATTGTAGGGGAAACGGCGGACAGCTGTATTAATATCCGGGCGGAGGCAGAGGAAGACTTTCTGCGGGCGATGGAACAGGAGGAACGGGTGGAAAAGGTGTATCTGTATCATTCTCTGAAGCTGCGCCATCCGGGAGGAGCAGAGCTTATGGCTACTTTTTGCGGGGATTTTTCCAAGGTGAACAATCAGAGCCTCTGCGTAGAGGGCCGTTTTCCGAAGTACGACAATGAAGTGGCCATTGCCGCCAAGTACGCAAAGGAAAAGGGGCTTATGGTGGGGGATGAAATGACTTTGGCCGCGGAAGGGAAGGAAGCCAGATATTTGATTTCCGGCTATACCCAGACCAGCAACAATCTGGGAAAGGACTGCCTGCTTACCCGGGAGGGGTATGAACGATTGGGAAAGCCGGATCAGTACAGTTATTATTTGAATCTGAGGCCGGAGGTGGGGATTGATACATTTAATGAAGAAATCGGGAAGGAGTTTGCAGGGAAGGCCAACGCGGTTTTAAATATCCGGGCTATTGTGGAAGGATCGGCCTTTGTCTATGTTTCCCTGATGAAAATGATTGTGGCTGCGGTTCTTTGCCTAAGCCTGATTATCATTGCCCTGGTGCTGTATCTTCTGGTACGGATTCTGCTGGCTCATAAAAAGCAGGAATACGGCATTTTAAAAGCCCTGGGATTTACCACCGGGCAGCTGGTGCTGCAGACGGCTGCCGGCTTCCTTCCGGCGGTGGCTGCTTCGTCGGCAGTGGGGATTTTTGTATGCGCCTGGGTGATCAATCCGCTGACCTCCTTGTTTTTGAGAGGGATCGGGATTGTGAAATGTACGTTTACGGTTCCGGCAGGCTTTCTTGCGGCTGCGGGAGCCGGGATGACGGCGGTGTCCTTTCTGCTGGTTTGCCTGCTGTCCTTAAGGATTCGGAAGATTGCGCCTTGCAGGCTGCTGATGGGGGAAGGGTAAAGGCCGTATTATTTTTCCGTAAAAATTTTGAACGGCGGGATACTTCGACAAATTTTTCGTTTTGCATAGGCTATAATAGGGACAAAAGTTACCAAATATACGGCAGAACCCCTAAGGAGGAGCAAAATGAACAGGATAAGAATGAACAAAGTGTACCGTGAGACAGCAAAGAAATTCGGAGTGAGCACAAAAGAAGTAAAAAGGGAGATGCAGGCGGCAATTGCCGAAGCCTACAATTCCAGGGAGAGCCAGGGTGCGGCCGAAGCCTGGAACGGCATAGAATGTAAAGGGGAGGTTCCAACCCTAGAGGAGTTTTTTTTCTTTGTATTGGAAAAGGTAAATGAAAAAGTTTCGGTTGATGTTTTGGATTAAGAATTTGTTTTTATGTGGAAAATCCGGAGGGCGGGAGATACGTCCTTCGGATTTTTCGTGAAACTGTTCCCGAAAAATACTTTTAAAATAATTCCAAATGGTGTACAATAAAAAGCAGCAGGCTGAATAAGCGCAAAAGTACCAAAAGGGATGCGGAATGCGCAGCGGTTTCTACCGGGAATCAGCAGTTGACAGGAGAGAGTCATGAGTGAAAAAATCGTATTGATTGACGGGCACAGCATTTTACATCGGGCATTTTTTGGAATTCCGGATCTGACCAATTCCGCAGGGCTCCATACCAATGCCGTGTACGGGTTTTTGAACATTCTATTTAAAATATTGGAGGAAGAGCAGCCGGAATATTTGACGGTGGCTTTTGACGTACATGCCCCTACCTTCCGCCATGAGATGTTTGCGGAATATAAGGGAACCAGAAAGCCCATGCCGGAGGAACTGCGCCAGCAGGTACCGGTCATGAAGGAAGTATTAAAGGCCATGGGAATCCGGGTGGTGGAGCTTCCCGGCTATGAAGCGGATGATATCCTGGGTACCATTGCGGTACGCTGTGAAAAGGAGGGCCTGGAGGTGTCCTTGGTGTCCGGGGACCGGGATTTGCTGCAGCTGGCCAGTGAACATATTAAGATCCGGATTCCCAAGACCAAACGCACCGGGACGGAGATTGAGGACTATTATGCCAAGGATGTGAAGGAACGGTACCAGGTGACCCCAAAGGAATTTATTGAGGTGAAAGCGCTGATGGGGGATGCTTCCGACAATATCCCGGGGGTTCCGGGGATCGGGGAGAAGACGGCTACCAACCTGATTGTGGCCTACGGCACCATAGAGAATGCTTACGCCCATGTGGAAGAAGTGAAGCCCAACCGGGCAAAGGAAGCCCTGAAGAACCATTACGACATGGCTCAGATGAGCAAGACATTAGCCACCATAGAAGTGGAGTGTCCCCTGGAATATGCGCTTTCGGAAGCAAAGCTTGGGAATTTATATACCCAGGAAGCGTATCTGAAAATGAAGGAACTGGAATTTAAGCAGATGCTGGGCCGTTTTGAGCAGACGGCATCCCTGACAAATCCGGGCCGGCATAAGGCGAAACCGGTAACCATGCTGGAAGAATCAGAACAGGTGTTCGAGAAAGCGAAGAAGCAGAGCCAGTGCGGATTCCTGTTTGTGCAGGAGAAGGGGCAGCTTCTCGGGCTGGCCCTGGCCCTGGGTCAGGAGGAGCTTTACTTTTTGCAGACAGGAGGCTTCCTGACGCCGGATTATCTTCGAAGCGGCCTGATGGGGCTGGCCCAGGGGGATTTGGAGAAGGAAGGCAGGAATGCATCCCCGGGCGGCGGCGTATCGGCACAGCCGGAAGCGTCCTTGGGCGGCGGTATTCCAAGGCTCGTTACGCTGGATTTAAAATCCCAGCTGAACTATTTTACAAGAGAATTTCTGGACTCTGCCGGACGGCAGAGCCTTTTGGATGTGCAGATCGGGGCGTATCTGCTGAATCCTTTAAAGAGTGACTATACTTATGAGGATATAGCAAAAGATTATTGCGATCGTATGATCCCTTCCCGCACGGATTTGCTGGGGAAAGCTTCCCTGGCAAAAGCGGTTGAGGACGAGCAGGAGACATTTTTACAGTATGCGGGACTGGCCTGCGGGACGGCTTTGGAAGCCTGGCCAAGGATCCGGGAGCAGCTTTTGGAAACCGGGATGCAGCATTTGTTCGAAACCATAGAGATGCCCCTGGTGTTCACCCTTTATGACATGGAACAGGCCGGGGTCATGGTACGGCCGGATGAACTAAGGGATTACGGGCAGCAGCTTTCGGTTCGGATTGAGGAGCTGGAAGGGGAGATTTACCGGGACGCCGGGGAGGAATTTAACATCAATTCCCCCAAGCAGCTGGGAGTGATCCTCTTTGAAAAGCTGAAGATGCCAAACGGGAAAAAAACCAAGACCGGTTATTCCACGGCGGCGGATGTGCTGGAGAAGCTGGCGCCGGAATATCCGATTGTTTCAAAAATATTGGAATACCGCCAGATGGCCAAACTGAAATCCACCTATGCGGACGGGCTGGCCAACTATATCAAAGCGGACGGGCGGATTCACAGTAATTTCAACCAGACGATTACGGCTACCGGGCGGATCAGCAGTACGGAGCCGAATCTTCAGAATATTCCCATCCGTATGGAGCAGGGCCGGCTGATCCGGAAGATTTTCGTACCGGAAGAGGGCTTTGTATTCGTGGATGCGGACTACTCCCAGATTGAGCTTCGTGTGCTGGCCCATATGTCCGGGGATGCAAACCTGATTGAAGCCTATCGCCAGGCCCAGGATATTCACCGGATGACGGCCTCCCAGGTCTTCCATGTGCCTTTTGAGGAAGTGACGGACCTGCAGCGGCGCAATGCCAAGGCCGTGAATTTCGGGATCGTGTACGGTATCAGCTCTTTTGGGCTAAGCCAGGATTTAAGTATCACCAGGAAGGAGGCCCAGGATTACATTGCCCGGTATTTTGAAACCTATCCGGGGATAAAATCATTTCTGGACGGCCTGGTAGAGGAAGCAAAGCAGAAGGGCTTTGTGGCTACCATGTTCGGGAGAAGACGACCGGTACCAGAGATTTCCTCCGGCAATTTTATGCAGCGTTCCTTTGGGGAGCGGATCGCCATGAATTCCCCGATTCAGGGAACGGCGGCGGACATTATTAAAATTGCCATGATCCGGGTCAATGAGACGCTGAAAGCACAGAAGATGAGGTCCCGCCTGATCCTGCAGGTTCACGATGAACTGCTGGTAGAGGCGGCAAAAGAAGAAGTGGAAGCGGTGAAAGCCATTCTGCAGAAGGAAATGGAACGCGCCGCCGACCTTTCGGTTGCATTGGAAATTGATATGAATACCGGGAAGAACTGGTATGATGCACATTAAAGGAGTGAGAGTATGAATGTAATTGGAATTACCGGAGGCGCCGGGGCCGGAAAAAGTGAGATTTTAGATTATATTGATGCGAATTACCGGGCGAAGGTGCTGAAAGCGGACGAAATTGCACATAATTTAATGGGGCCGGGCAGCCGCTGCTATGAAGCGCTCCAGGGGATTCTGCCGAAAAATGTATTTGAAGAAGACGGGAAGCTGAATCGGGAAGCCCTTTCGGACCTGTTGTTTTCCCAGGAAGAACTTAGAAATCAAATAAATAGTATTGTACATCCTGCTGTAAAAGTGTATATTATAGATACAATTGCAAAAGAACGTGAAATGGGCGCAATTGATTATTTAATTGTGGAAGCAGCGCTGCTGATTGAAGCCGGGTACGGGGAAATCTGCGACGAACTCTGGTATATCTATACGTCACCGGAGATCCGGCGGAAGCGTCTGATGGAAATCAGGGGCTATTCCGAGAAAAAAGTGGACAATATTTTCCGAAGCCAGCTAAGTGACGGGGAATACCGGAAACAGTGCAAGATCATCATTGACAATAATAAAGAAAAGGAATATGCATTTCTGCAAGTCATGCAGGCATTGAGTGAAAAGGGAGAGTTGGCAATGGATGTACAGGAACTGGGAGAAAAATTAGTATTTGGCCTGGACATCGGGACCCGGAACGTAGTGGGGACCGTAGGCTATAAAGAAGAGGACGAGTTTTACGTGGTGGCGCAGTATGTGAAGGAGCATGCCACCCGTTCCATGCTGGACGGCCAGATCCATGACATCGGCAGGGTGGGAAGGACCATTGAGTTCGTGAAGCGGCAGCTGGAGCAGCAGATCGGTATCAATCTTCACGAAGTATGCATTGCGGCTGCGGGCCGTGTATTAAAGACCGTTACGACCAGCGTGGAATATGAATTTGACGAGGAAACGGTAGTGGAACGGGAGCATATACATACCCTGGACTTATTGGGTGTGGAGAAGGCCCAGCAGATTTTAAGAGAGAATAACGACACGAAATTCAAGTTTTACAGTGTGGGCTATTCTGTAGTGAAGTACTATCTGAATGAGGATGTATTTTCCAATCTGGAGAATCATAAGGCCGAGAAAATCGGCGAAGATATCATTGTGACCTTCCTGCCGGAGGACGTAGTGGACGGGCTGTATTCCGCCGTGGCGCTTGCGGGCCTTACCGTGTCGAACCTGACACTGGAGCCTATTGCCGCTATTAACGTAGCGATTCCGGAGACATTCCGTATGCTGAATATCGCTTTGGTGGATGTGGGTGCGGGCACCAGCGATATTTCCATTACCAAGGAAGGAAGCATTATTGCTTACGGGATGATCCCCTGTGCCGGAGACGAGCTGACGGAGCTGATTGTCCAGCATTACCTGGTAGATTTTAAGACTGCGGAGCATATCAAGCTGACCAGCGGCATTGCCGATGAAATTGAATATACGGATATTATGAGTATCAGCCATACGATTCCTTCCGAGGAAGTGTGGGAGCTGATGAAGCCTTTGACCGATAAACTGACCACGGACATTGCGGAAAAGATCAAAGAGCTGAACGGCGGGCAGACCGTAAGCGCCACCTTCGTAGTCGGCGGCGGCGGAAAAGTCCATAAGTTTGTGGAAAATTTATCGGAAGAGCTGGAGCTGCCCAAGGAGCGCGTGGCGCTGCGGGGCGAAGAGGTACTGCGGGAGGTACACTTTAAGCAGGAAGGCATTGAAAAGGATCCGCTTCTGGTAACACCGATCGGGATCTGCCTGAATTATTACGACCAGCGGAACAACTTTATTTTTGTACGCTTTAACGGGGAACGGATCAAGCTTTATGACAACGGCAAGCTGACGATTGTGGATGCAGCCATGGAAGCCGGATTCCCCAACGAACAGCTGTTCCCAAGACGGGGAAAAGAAATCAATTACACCCTGGACGGCAAGAGCCGGATTGCCCGGGGCGGAGCCGGAGAAAGCGCGATTGTAAAGGTCAACGGCACCATTGTGAACATCAATACGCCGCTGGAATCCAACTCCGATATAACCATCGAGCCGTCCACCGCCGGAGAAAATGCCAGCTTAAGGCTGGAGGAGATGGAGGACTACAATGGAGCGACGCTGTCCTTTGAAGTGAACGGGCGCATGATTAGCTGTCCCAGGTTCTTTGAGGTCAACGGAAGCCTGGAGTCCCCGGCATACCAGATCCAGGAAGGGGACCGCATTGAAACCCGCAGCTTCTATACGGTGGGACAGGTGATGGAATTCATGGACGTGGAAGTGGATCAGGATCAGGAAATTCTGGTGAATAACCGTCCCGGTGATATGGATACGCTGGTTTATGAGAATTTCAGCATTGACTGCAGGATTCTTTCTTATTTGACCCCGGCATCGGATGTAGAGGTGAAGAGACGTCCGGCAGACCGGAATCGGGACAGAGAAAACGGTTCCGGCTGGAAAGGAGCTCCCGGCGGCGGGCAAAACACCGGGAGTAATTCCGGAAGCGGACAAACCACCGACGGCAGGACCGCATCCGGCGAACCGGGCACCGACAGCAAAACTGCATCCGGCAGCGGGAAGAGTACGGACGGCGGCAGCCAGCCGGGCACGGACGGCAAAACTGCATCCGGCGGCGGGAACGCTTCGGACAAGAATGGGAAAAATCCGGACGGAGATAAAAAGGAGAATGGGAAGGAAGCCGGCCCGGCCCTTGAGTGGCCTTTCGGGCAGGTCATTGCCCAGAAACGGAAGGAAGAAGCGGAGGCCAGAAAGCGGGCAAAAGAAGCCAGGGAGTCGCAGGGAACCAACGAAGGCGATTCTGCAAAGGAGCTTTCCAAGGAACGAACCAAAGAGACCGTAAGAGGGCAGCTGAAGGATGCGCTGAACGGGCAGAAGCCGGCGCTTTTAAAGGACGGAAAAGAGTTAGACGGAACGAACTCCGGCAGCGGTAACAAGGCCGGGGCATCCGGGCAGGGAGGCGCAAAGGAAGCGTCCGGGAAATCCATTACGGTAACGGCCAATCGGGAGCAGGTGACCTTAACCGGGCAGGAATGCTATATCCTGGTGGATATCTTTAACTATCTCTCCTTTGACTTGAATGCGGGAGGAGGAAGGAGGATTGTCGTAAAGCTCAACGGGGATACTCCCTCCTACATGCAGGAATTAAAAGACGGGGATGTGGTTGAGGTTTACTGGCAGGATTGATATGAGATTATGCAGCATTGCCAGCGGAAGTAGCGGAAACTGTATTTACGTTGGCTCACAGAATACCCACTTAATGATTGACGCGGGAATCAGCGGGAAGCGTATGGAACAGGGGCTGAATGAGCTTGGGGTAACCGCAGGGGAATTGGACGGCATCCTGATTACCCATGAGCATTCCGACCATGTCTGCGGCCTGGGGGTGGCGGCCAGGAAGCACGGGATTCCCATCTATGCCACCAGAGGTACGATTGATGCCGTTTGCAGGATGAAGACCTTGGGAACGATCGATCCCGGGCTGTTCCGGGAGATTGAAGCGGACCGGGAGTTTGCCATAGGGGATGTGACCGTATCCCCTTTGGCCATTTCCCACGACGCGGCCCAGCCCGTAGCCTATATCGTCCGGCAGGCGGACAAATCCGTGGGCGTTGTGACGGATTTGGGAAAATATGACCCGTACATTGTAGAACACCTCCAGGGGCTGGATATCCTGCTTCTGGAGGCAAATCATGATATACATATGCTGGAGGTGGGCAACTACCCTTATTATCTGAAACAGCGGATTCTGGGGGACCGGGGCCATCTCTCCAACGAGCTCTCCGGCAGGCTTTTGGGAGAGCTTTTGCATGACAAGTTCAAGACGGTGATGCTTGGGCATTTAAGCAAGGAGAATAACTACGAAAAGCTGGCCTACGAAACGGTGCGGCTGGAGGTTTCCATGGGGGATAATCCCTATAAGGGGGACGATTTCCCGATTTATGTGGCGAAACGGGATATGGTTTCCCCGGTGCTGGAGGCTTAAAACCCAAGGGCAGCTTTTTACAAAAAGCACATTCCGAGGAAAATTCAGGAGGAGAAAATTATGGAAAAGAAATCAGATAAAGTCATTATTACCGTTGTAGGGAAGGACACGGTGGGCATCATCGCCAAGGTCTGCACCTATTTGTACAACAACCGGGTAAATGTACTGGATATCAGCCAGACCATAGTACAGGATTATTTCAATATGATGATGATTGCGGATATCGCGGAGTCCAGCAAGCCCTTTGACACCTGTTCCAGCGAGCTTGCCCAGATCGGGGAAGAAATCGGGGTCAATATTAAGTGCCAGCGGGAAGAGATTTTTCAGAAAATGCACCGGATCTGATAGCAGCTGTAAGGATGCAAAGACAGCCCGGAGGGTGCGGTTAGATGAAAAAGGGTTGCTGCGGCAGAGTGGACAGTGACAAAAAGGAGAGCGGACATGACGAATATTTGGGAAGTACATGAGACAAATAAAATGATAGAGCAGGAAAACCTGGATGTGCGTACGATTACCCTGGGTATCAGCCTGATGGACTGTATCGACCAGGACCTGGAGAAGCTGAATCGGAATATTTTTCAAAAAATCACGACGGTGGCGAAGGATCTGGTTTCGGTAGGAGCTAAAATTGAACGGAATTACTGTATTCCGATTGTAAATAAACGAATTTCCGTAACCCCCATTGCACTGGTGGGAAGCGGGGCCTGCAAATGCCCGGAGGATTTTGTGTCCATTGCAAAAACCCTGGATCAGGCGGCCAAAGAGGTAGGCGTGAATTTTATCGGCGGGTATTCCGCTTTGGTTTCCAAGGGAATGACGAAGGGAGAGGAATATTTGATCCGTTCCATCCCGGAAGCCTTAAGCAACACCGAATTGGTGTGTAGCTCCGTGAACCTGGGTTCCACGAAAACCGGAATCAATATGGATGCCGTAAAGCTGATGGGAGAGATTGTAAAAGAAACGGCAGAGCGGACGAAGGAGCGGGATTCCATGGGCTGTTCCAAGCTGGTGGTGTTCTGCAATGCGCCGGACGACAATCCCTTTATGGCCGGGGCGTTCCATGGGGTCACGGAAGAGGATGCCGTTATCAATGTTGGGGTCAGCGGTCCCGGCGTGGTAAAAACAGCCCTTTCCCAGGTACGGGGAGAGAATTTTGAGGTGCTTTGCGAGACCATTAAGAAAACCGCCTTTAAGATTACCCGGGTAGGTCAGCTGGTGGCCCAGGAGGCCAGCAGACGGCTGGGGATTCCCTTTGGCATTATTGATCTGTCCCTGGCGCCCACCCCGGCGGTGGGAGACAGTGTGGCGGAGATCCTTACGGAAATCGGTCTGGAATATGCAGGCGCGCCGGGTACCACGGCGGCTCTGGCGCTGTTAAACGACCAGGTGAAAAAAGGCGGCGTTATGGCTTCCTCCTATGTAGGAGGATTAAGCGGCGCGTTTATCCCGGTCAGCGAGGATCAGGGGATGATTGACGCCGTAAAGGCCAATGCCCTGACACTGGAGAAGCTGGAAGCCATGACCTGCGTCTGCTCGGTGGGACTGGATATGATTGCCGTTCCGGGAGATACCAGCGCCGCTTCCATTTCCGGGATCATTGCCGACGAGATGGCCATCGGTATGGTGAATCAGAAGACCACGGCGGTGCGGATTATCCCGGTGATCGGAAAGGACGTAGGGGAAACGGCAGAGTTCGGCGGCCTTTTGGGCTATGCGCCGATTATGCCGGTGAACCCGTATTCTTGTGAAAAATTTATCAATCGTGGAGGACGTATTCCGGCCCCCATCCACAGCTTTAAGAATTAGGGGGCTGCTTTGTTTTCGAAAAAAGATTTAAAGAACTTAATCCTGCCTCTGGTGCTGGAGCAGATGCTGGCTATGACCGTGGGACTGGTGGATACGGTTATGGTATCCTCCGTAGGAGAAGCAGCCGTTTCCGGTGTGTCACTGGTGGATATGCTCAATCAGCTGATGATCAATATTTTTGCGGCCTTGTCCACCGGAGGGGCCGTGATTGCAGCCCAGTATATCGGGCATAAGGAGAAGGAAAAAGCCTGCGAATCGGCCAACCAGCTGTTTCTGGTGGCAGCGGCCTTTTCACTGGTGGTGGCCGGTTTCTGCCTGATTGCCAACCGGGGGATGCTGCGGCTGTTTTTCGGCTCCATTGAACCGGAAGTAATGGAAAATGCGGCAATTTATTTCGGGCTTTCCGCAATTTCCTACCCGTTTCTGGCATTGTACAACAGCGGCGCAGCCCTGTTTCGGGCCATGGGAAATTCCGGGATTTCCCTGAAAATATCGGCGGTCATGAATGTGATCAATATCGGAGGAAATGCGCTGTTTATTTTTGCATTCCGGATGGGAGCGGCGGGAGCGGCCCTGGGTTCCCTGGCAGCCCGGGCAACGGCAGCCGTGATTATCTGCCTGATGCTGAAAAATCCCGGTCTGACCGTCCATTTTGTGTCCTTCCGGGGCAGGCTGTTTGTGCCGGAGCTGGTAAAGCGCATCCTTTACATCGGGATTCCCAACGGGCTGGAGAACGGCATGTTCCAGCTGGGCCGGATTCTGGTAGTTTCGATTATCTCAGGTTTTGGAACGGTTCAGATTGCAGCCAATGCCGTGGCCAATAATCTGGACGGTATCGGCGTCATACCGGGGCAGGCATTGGGACTTGCCATGGTTACGATTATCGGGCAATGTGTGGGGGCCGGGGATTACAAGCAGGCGGAAGCTTATACGAAGAAGCTGATGAAGCTGTCCTACGGGGCATTTCTCCTTTTGGACGGATGTATCCTTTTGTTTTTGCCAATGCTGTTACAGATGTATCACCTGTCTCCTGACACCCTGCATCTGGCCTGGCTGTTGGTAACGATTCACTGCGGCTGTGCAATTTTTTTCTGGACGCCGTCTTTTGTGCTTCCCAATGCCCTGCGGGCAGCCGGGGATGTAAAATACACGATGCTTATGTCCATTTTTTCCATGTGGCTGTTTCGGATTCTGTTCAGCCTGATTTTGGGAAGCTGGCTGAAAATGGGGGCGATTGGCGTATGGATTGCCATGGTACTGGACTGGCTGTTTCGGGACCTGGCCTTCCTGATCCGTTTTTTTCATCGGAAATGGCAGCAAAAGAGCGTGATTTAAGATTGTTTATTTGTTTTGAGTGTGATAAACTAAATATAGCGTAAAGCAAAAGAAAACAGCTGCGGGTTTGGCGCGGCAAAATCCATCGGAGGTGGAGTATTTGAGTAACAAGGAAGATTATTTGGACAGTCTGCTGCGTTCCGTTACGGACAATGAGGAGGAAGTACTCCTGACACAGGGACCGGAAGACGATTTTCTGAAGGAATATGATAAGGATTTGTTCAGCCTGGATGACGACGCTTTTTTGCGGGAATTTGAACAAGAGCTGGAAGGCCCCGGGGAAGAACCGGATTTCGGCAGTTCGGCAGACGGGCTGGAAGGCTTTGGGAATTCGGCAGGCGGATTCCAGGAGGACGGATTTTCGGATATACAGGGATTTGAGGGACTGACGGCCGGAGCCGCAGATATGGGAGATTCCTCGGAACAGGCCAGACGGGAGCGGCAGGAACGGAGCCGGCAGGCCCAGCAGGAGCGGGAGCAGGCCCGGCAGGATTCCGGTGATATGGTGGTGAATACCTTGGACGGAGACGATTTTTCCACGGATATCCAGGGGGACGATTTGGATGCCATGCTGAAAGCGGCCATGGGTACCTCGGACGGACCGGGCGGGGAAGCCCGGGATTTCAGCGGGATTCAGAGTACATATGATGCAAAGGACGATTTGGAGGACGCGGAGCTTTTGGATATATTGGCCGGAATCACTTCGGATGAAGATTTGGAAGATATCGGAAATATGCTGAAGGCCAATGATGAGGATAAGCTTTTGGAAGGAATAGAGGATCTGGATTTGTCCAAGGACGGTGGCAGCCCGGAGGAGGGTGGAAAGAAGCGGAAGAAAAAGGGCAAGAAGAAAAAGGACGGTGAGAAGGGCGGATTTTTCCAGCGGCTGTCCAAAGCCTTTTTCGGGGAAGATGAAGAGGAAGTGGCAGTTCCCGAAATGGGCGCGGTAGAGAACATTTCAGACGAGAATATGCAGATTCTGATGGAGATGGAACAGTCGGCTCAGGGCGGGAAGAAAGAAAAGAAGAAGAAAGAGAAGAAGAAAAAGGAAAAGAAGCCCAAGGAGCCGAAGCCCAAGAAGGAGAAGAAACCCAAGGAGCCGAAGCCCAAGAAGGAGAAGAAGCCGAAAGAGCCTCCGGTGAAGACGAAGCCCCTGCCCAAGGTGCCGGTATTTTTGATGTTCCTTTTGGCCGCTTCGGTAGTGGTTTTGGTATATCTGGGCAGCAGCCTGGTAGGCTACAGCTCCGGTATGAGCCAGGCCCGTCAGGTGTATGACCGGGGAGATTACGTGGGGGCATATCAGCTGATCCGGGGTATGAAGGTGAAAGAAGTAGACCGGGCATTTTATGAGAAAGCACGTCTGACCTCTTATCTGCAGCAGAAGGAAAACGCCTATGAAGGCTACCTTGCAAAGAATATGTACCCGGAAGCATTGGATGCCTTGATTTCCATTGTCGGAAAGTATGATAAATTTTTAACGGAAGCAGCCGGTGTGGGAGCGGAACCGGAATTTACGGAGCTTTTGCAGTTTGCGGAAGGAAACCTCTCTTCGGTCTTCCAGGTGTCCATGGAAGAGGCCCGGGAAGTTTATGGACAGAGCAGCCGGGATGCTTATACTACAATGCTATATAACCTGCTGAAACGGTCCGGCCTGTCGGAATAAGATGAGAGCGGTCCGGCCTGTCGGAATAGAATAAAAGCGGTTCGGATTGGTGAGAAAGGAACAGCATGATTGGAATTATTGATTATGATGCCGGAAACCTGAAAAGCGTGCAGAAGGCGTTAAGCTACATTGGCCAGGAAAGCGTTGTCACCAGAGAGTTTCGGGAGCTGCTGACGGCAGATAAGGTGATTTTGCCGGGAGTAGGCGCCTTCGGGGTGGCCATGGAGCAGTTGAAAAAATTTGAATTGGATAAAGTAATCCGAGAGCTGGCAGAAAGGCAGGTTCCCTTTTTGGGAATCTGCCTGGGAATGCATCTTCTTTTTGATGGCAGCCAGGAGAATTCCGGCGTGGAAGGGCTGGGCCTTTTGCCCGGGGAAATTTTACGGATTCCGGAAGGCCCGGGGCTGAAGATTCCCCATATTGGCTGGAATTCTTTAACGCTCTCCGGAAACAGCAGGCTGTTTGCGGGATTTCCCGGGCAGCCTTATGTGTATTTTGTACATTCTTATTATTTGAAGGCGAGGGATGCTTCCATCGTGGCGGCCACGACGGAGTACGGCATTTTGGTCCATGCGGCTGTGGAACGGGGGAACCTTTTTGCCTGCCAGTTTCATCCGGAGAAGAGCAGTGAAACCGGGCTGGCCATTCTGAGGAATTTTGCAGCGACGGGAGGTGTATCCTGATGTTTACGAAGCGGATTATTCCCTGCCTGGATGTCCATGAAGGAAGGGTGGTAAAGGGTGTCAATTTTGTGAACCTGCGGGATGCCGGGGATCCGGTGGAAATCGCAGCGGCTTATGACAAGGCCGGAGCGGACGAACTGGTGTTCCTGGATATTACGGCTTCTTCCGATGCCAGGAATACGGTGGTAGACCTGGTGCGCCGGGTAGCGGAACAGGTTTTCATCCCCGTTACCGTCGGGGGCGGCATCCGTACCGTAGAGGATTTCAAAATCCTGCTCCGGGAAGGGGCTGATAAGATTTCCGTTAATTCTGCCGCCATCGACAATCCCAACCTGATTTCGGAAGCGGCCGATAAGTTCGGCAGCCAGTGCGTAGTAGTTGCCATTGACGCCAGACGGCGGCCGTTCGGCAGCGGTTGGAACATTTACAAAAAGGGCGGACGTGTTGATACGGGAATAGATGCGGTGGAATGGGCCGTGAAAGTGAACCGGCTGGGGGCCGGGGAGATTCTTCTTACCAGCATGGACTGCGACGGAACCAAGGCCGGCTATGACCTGGCCCTTACAAAAACCATTGCGGAACAGGTTTCCATTCCGGTGATTGCTTCCGGGGGAGCCGGGACGAAGGAGCATTTTTACGACGTACTGACGGCAGGAGGGGCGGATGCAGCCCTGGGGGCGTCCCTGTTTCACTATAAAGAGCTGGAGATCGGGGAGCTGAAGGGATATTTGGATCAACGGGGGATTTCGGTACGCCGTTGAGCGGAAATTCGTTCCGAACGAAATCTGTCTCCGGAATAAACCGGGCGAGAAGGCAGAGAGAAACGAAAGAAAAGAGGGATACGTATGGCAATGATAAACAACGATTGGCTGCCGGCCATCGGGGAAGAGTTTAAGAAGCCCTATTATGCGAAGCTGTATCAATTTATAAAGGAGGAATATAATACCAGGAAAATTTTTCCGCCGGCAGACGATATTTTCAATGCTTTTCATCTGACACCCTTGAGCCAGGTAAAGGTGCTGATTCTGGGACAGGATCCCTATCACAACGACGGACAGGCCCATGGGCTGTGTTTTTCCGTGAAGCCGGAGGTGGAAGCCCCTCCTTCCCTGGAAAATATCTACAAAGAGCTGCAGGATGATTTGGGCTGCTATATCCCCAACAACGGTTATCTGGTAAAATGGGCCTCCCAGGGGGTATTGATGCTGAATACGGTGCTGACGGTGCGGGCCCACCAGGCAAATTCCCATCAGGGCCGGGGCTGGGAGCAGTTTACCGACGCCATTATCCATGCGGTGAATGAACAGGATCGGCCCGTCGTTTATCTGCTTTGGGGACGCCCGGCCCAGTCGAAAATCCCCATGCTGACCAATCCAAACCATTTGATTTTAAAAGCGCCCCATCCAAGCCCCCTTTCGGCTTATCGAGGGTTCTTTGGATGCAAACATTTCAGCCAGGCCAACGAATTCCTGAAAGCCCATGGAGTGGAGCCGATTGACTGGCAGATTGGGAACATCTGAAGGAATGAAAAAAGAAAAGAACTGAGGAGTGCCCCGGAACCCTTAGGCCCCGGGGCATAATTATGAAAAAACTTTAAAAATAGGCATCTCAAAAAGAAAAACGTCTTATATTCAAACAAATATCTTTACTTCCTTATTTTACCAATTTTTCGTGAATAAAATATGAATAAAATTTGAAATTACTGTTAATATGAATAAAATCATTGCGGAATCAGAGAAAAAGATGTACAAAATAGATAAAGGATTATTTCCGGACAACCCCATAAAAATTGTTATGGTCTGTTATTATAAATGAAATGCAATTGTCCGATATAATATATGTAGTATAGACACGGATGTCTTAGGAAAGGAGTGATAGGATGTCATCAATTTTTGGATGGTCAAACGGAGGATCTATATTCGGAGCTTCCTCCGGCAGCAGCATGAACTTTTTAAGCGACTATGCTGCGATCAAGAACGGCAGCTATTATAAGCTGATGAAGGCTTATTATGGCGGAAATTCCAAACTTGACCCTATTGCCAACAAAGGCAACACAGCAACCTCAAAGGAGTCTTCCAAGAAGCTGACCAGTATTCAGAACAGCGCGGACAGCCTGAAGAACGCGGCTGACGAATTGCAGAAGACCGGAAGCAAGTCGGTATTCAAGCTGGTGGACGTGGAACAGGAAGACGGTACGACCAAGAAGGACTTTGACGTGGATGCAATTTACAAGAAGGTGAACCAGTTTGTAGAGAGCTACAACGGCATGATTGACAGCTACGACAAGGTTTCTTCCGATTCTCTGGACCGGGCCTTTAAGAATCTGACCACGGTTACCCGGGCAAATTCCAGGGCGCTGAGTGAGATTGGCATCAACATTAAGAGCGACGGTTCCCTGTCTCTGGATAAGGAAACATTCCAGAAGGCGGATATGAACAAGGTGAAGAACTTGTTCCAGGGTAACGGTTCTTATGCAAACCAGGTATCTGCACGGGCTTCTATGATTGATTATGCGGCTCAGCGGGAAGCATCCCGGGCAAACACCTACAACAAATACGGCGCCTACAGCAGCAATTATAATTACTCCTATAATAATTATATCTAAAACAGCGGTGCGGAATTTGCCGCTGGTTTTGTGATGCTGTATTGGCAACGGCTGTCAGTGCGGGTACACTTGCAGTACCTTAGCACAGGTCAAATCCCCCGCCAGCTTGCTGGCGGGGGATTTGATTCGTCATATGGGATACACGGCTGTTTAAAGCTGTGTAACATGTGAAATTTCCCGTTTGTCGGGCGCTTCGTTATCCTTTTTTCTTTTCCACGGGGATCCATACCTCATATTGTGCATTCTGCGGGTCCGGATTTAAATAAACCTCAATATCGGGGGCATTGGCATATTCATATCCGGAGGCCGGAAGCCACTCCGTTATAATCCGCCGCTCCAATTCCTGGATGGATTGATTTGTACCCGTTCCGGAAAAGATTGCCCAGGTAGATGCCGGCACGGTATATTCTTCAAACTCATCGCTTGCTTTTGTACTGGAAACGGCAATAAAATATTTCCACTGCGCTTCATTATTGCAGGCACTCACACCCAAAAGTCCCATCGGGAGCGTGTCCATCATTCCTGCCAGTTTCTGGATGGTTCCATTTACGGACGCTTCCTGCCACATCGCCGGCACAACCTCAAAATTTTTCTCAATTTCCTGATGGAGGGGTGCGGATACACCAATAATACGGAATGCTTCTTTTGTTTCGATTCTGTAATTCATTTCTGTCGCTCCTTTTACGGTAATTTTAAATACAATGGGGGAAAAAGAGTTTACGGATACACCTTCGGCTTTCACGGCCGATGGGGCTATCCCGTGAAAAGACTGGAAGGCCCTGTTAAAGGCAGTGGGGGAACTGTAACCGTATTTTTCTGCAATGTCAATAATCCGTTCCTTTCCACTCTGCAGATCCACTGCTGCTAAAGACATTTTTCTTCTTCGGATATACTCGGTCAAAGGGATCCCGGCCATATAAGTAAACATCCTCTGGTAGTGGTAGGCGGAGCAGCAGGCAATCCGCCCGAGCTGTTCGTAGCTGATTTCGTCTGTCAAATGTTCCTCAATATAATTCATGCTTTGGTTTAATTTTTCAACCCATTCCATGAGATACCTCCGTTCTGCACAGGTTGTGCTTTTGGGACATCAATGTGCCGTTATTATTATAAGTCTTATTCTTAGATTTTTCCTCTCAATTTCTGCACAAAAAAGAGAGAAAGCGGGATTTCCTGTAAAAATGGTTGATGATCTCAAAAAAGCCTTGATGAGCTGCTACTTTCTCTGGTTTGTTGGTGAACAGGAAAGTGATTGAATAGCCTTTCCAATGTGTTTGTCCAATCTCCATTTGGGCGCAACCCCATCGTCTGCCCAGTATTCATCAATTGCTACAATTTTGCCGTTCATAACCTGAATGAAAGATGTAACATGAAATGATAGAGTTTTATCTTTGGAATACACATGAGTTACCGTAATAAATAAATCATTTATTTTTTCAATCCTCTCCACTTCACCGTCCCAGTCACCGGGATATTCGCAATTTGCAATAATAAATTCAT